>JBBTZY010000164.1:0-3109 GCA_038061115.1 Patescibacteria group bacterium
AGACCGCTCTGACTCCCCAATGCCAAGCATTGGGGCTTGTCGCGGGCTTTGTCAACGTTTTAATTTAAAAGCAATCTCGTCGCTTTAATATCTTGCTCAATTTGTTTTTTTATATCTTCCAAATTAGTTGTGCGTATCACGTCGCGTAGTTTTTGCACTATTTCCACTTGTAAACTCTGTTCGTACAAATCATCTGAAAAATCCAACAAATAAACTTCTTGGCGTGGCTCATCAGAAGCTTCTTGTTCTACACCAGATACTAAAACTCCGGCATATTTTATATCGCCTAAAAAAACCCAAACCGCATAAATACCAGTTGGGGCACGAAAACTACTTTCAGTTAATTGTAAGTTAGCCGTTGGATAACCAATTTGTCTGCCCTCACCCTTACCCCGTATCACTCGGCCAACTATCAAATTACTAGTCATGGCGGCGCAAACTTAAATCATATTGAATATCTTCCAACTTTCGTAAGTGTTGTTTGGCTTGATCAAATTTACTACGCAAACTACCGGTTAAATTCATAGCCGCGAGTTCCCCCACCACCACAGTTGCCACTTCAACTAAAATTTGAACATTTTTTTTATCACCACCTGTGGCTTGCTTCACTGCATAACGTGCGAGCTCTCCTAATAAATCAGAAATAGCTCCCAAATAAACATCGGTTGGAATTTTATAACCAGTAACTGGCACGATTTTTTTAGTTTCTAGGAAACTTACAAATAATTTGGCCTCCACGTATTCCTCGAGTGCCGCCCGCCAACTGCCCAAGTATTCTATTTCCTCAACTTTTTTTAACACTGCTTTACCATTTTGAAAAAAACCTTCTGATTTTTTAAGTAAAATATTAGCTTCCACTAAATTGCCACGCTGGGCCGCAAAAATTGCTTGTTTGGCTAAAGCTTGAGCTTGGTTGGCAAAATCAGATAATTGCCGCCTGCCTGCCGCGGCTTTTTGATAGGCCTTACCTAAATCATTTAAAAATTTTGTATTATTCATATGGTATTACTATAGCTTGATAATAGCAGAAGAGCAAATTATTTAATGGTTGCGCAGTTGAATAAACAGAGATATACTTAAATTAACTAATAAGTTATTAGCCTTAGTATTGCGTCATTGCGAGTTCAGCGAAGCAATCTCCAGCGCTTAATGTCAAATGTCAAAATCCAAATTTCAAATCAAATCATAATGCCTAAATGTTTAAATAATAAATTTTTGGATTTTGGATTTTTAAATTTTTTAGAAATTAGTTATTAGTCATTAGAAATTTTACTCCCATGCCTCTCAATCTCAACCTTAATCCCCAAGCCGATACTGGCCAAGTGGAGCTGCGCTGGAATTTTGCCGAACCACGCGCCCCTGAACGTGGGCAAGCGTGGTGGATTTTAATGAGCTTGGTCGGCGTAGGTTTAATTATTTATGCTGTTTTAACTGCCAGCTTTTTATTTGCTTTAATTATTGTGCTCGGCGCCGCCATTTTAGTGCAAGAATCTCGTCGCCCGCGGCGGCGGCTGGATTGTAAAATTACCAATACTGGCGTAGCAGTCGGAAAAAAATTCTGGAAATGGTCTGAACTACATGAATTTTTTATTGTTTACCGCCCACCGGAAGTATCTAATTTATATATTGTACCCAAAGCCCTGCACGATCCACGGGTAAAAGTACCGCTTGAAAAAACCAACCCCTTAAAAGTGCGTGATATTTTAATTAAATATTTAAAAGAAAATTTGGAACGCGAAGATATCCCCACTTCCGAAGCTATTTCACGACTACTAAAACTACAATAATGGACTTGCCAAATGTAATAATATGACGTATATTAATCTAGCCAACTTTGACTAGATTTTTTGGATTTGTTTAGGATTTAGATATTAGGATTTAGGATTTAACCATTTGCCCCTGTCGTTTAATGGATAGGACGCAGGATTGCGCCTGCCCGCCGAAACCTTTTACAATTTCACAATAGCCAACCACCTGCCATGACTTATGCCTTCGTCGTTTAATGGATAGGACACGGGATTGCGGATCCCGTAATCGAAGTTCGATTCTTCGCGAAGGCAAAAGCTATGGCAGGCGGGGATCCTGCAATTGAGGTTCGACTGTGCCCCGTATAGCCACCTCAGCGACTTATACGGGGTTCCTCACGGGGGCACCATTCTTCGCGCAGTGAAGAATGCCCTTCGTAACCTTGGCGAAGAAGGGTAAATAAATTATAGGAATTTCTATTATTTACAACGATTGCGCTTCGAATGGCGCAGCCATAATATTAATTTTTACGCCAGCCATTTGGGCTGGTATTTTATTTTAGAAAAAGAGATAATAAATATATGCTACATATCTCTGACAAACTTACCGCGATTACCGGCCTTGGTTTGCAAACCGCCAAACGACTAAATAAACTTGGCCTTATTACGATTCAAGATTTACTACTTCATTTTCCTGCCCGCTATGAAGATTTTTCTAAAACCGTACCAATTGCACAAGCAAAACTAGGCGAACAAATTACTATTCAAGGCAAAATTCAAACCATTGTCGCGCGTGCAAGTCGTACTAGGCGTTTAACTATCACTGAAGCACTTATTTCTGATGCTTCTAGTAGCGTAAAGGCAATTTGGTTTAATCAACCATATCTTACGCAGTCACTAGCCAGTGGACAAGAAATAATGTTGGCTGGAAAAATCACAGCTTCTAACTACGGTTGGCAAATTGAACAACCCAATTGGGAATTAGTTACTAAAGAAATAAATATTCACACCGGTCGCCTAGTGCCTTTTTACCCTTTAACCGCGGGGCTTACACATTATTTTTTTCGTAAAATTTTCGGGCGAGTAATAAATTTGGTTAGCGAGTTACCAGATTTAGTGCCGCTGGAAATTAGACAAAATTTAAAAATACCGCCTCTCGCAACCGCTCTAAAAAATTTACATTTCCCGACCAATCAAACTGATTTAATTACAGCCCGCCGGCGTGTCGCATTTGATGAATTATACTTCTTAAGTTTGGCCTCACGACTAGCACACTCACAAACCAATAATCTTAAAGCACCAACTATACCATTTTCCCCTTCCACTAAAAAAATAGTAAGAGAACTACCTTGGTCGCTCACATC
>JBBTZY010000165.1:0-27465 GCA_038061115.1 Patescibacteria group bacterium
TAGGGTCTACCGGACAAGAATCAATTACATTGCCAGCGCGATCGTGAAGTTCAATTGTATCAGGTAAATTTCGCGCTTCATTCCAAGTATCTGAATCGGTTTGCGCATAAGCATTTAAATCGTGAGTTTTATAATCAAATGGCAATTGGGTAAATTTAACTGACTTACCATCTACTAATCCTTCTTGCCAAGTGAGATTTTTAAATTGATTAGGTTCAGCTTCAGTTGATGATTCTAAAGCAGGCGACGATTTACTAGTTTCAGGATGAAGTGCGGCAGCAGCGCGACGTAGCTCTGTTTCAGCCACAGCTTCCGCGGCTCGTCCAGAAGTGCTTTGTACTTCTACTACCCGACCATTTTCACGCAACCAAACTGTATCGCCTTTATGAATTCTATTTAAAAGATCATCGCCATCACCCATTTTGATATTATGAGTGCTAAATTTACCTACGGCCTCTCTCAATAAATCAGGACGATTATCATCCGTAATAACTGTTTCATCGCCTAATTCATTGTGAATAAAACCATCTTGAGTAGAAGTTGGCGCACCGTGAAGTGCTTTATCCACTGCTTCACTTACAGTATCAATATTTCCTCCAATTTTAATAGCAATAGGCGGATGTTCAGCTTGAACTCCTGGCCCTTTATTTATATTGTGAGTTTCGGTATTTAATTCACCGGCATTTTGTGAACCCTTACTAGTACCAGCTTCTACTACTACCTTACTACCAGAACCACCTTTAAATAATTCACCAGCCGCCATGGCCGCCCAACTTGTTGCCGCACCAACTGCTGTACCTACGGCATAAGCCACATTTTCAGTAGCTCGTTCTATTTTTAACTTTTTTTCTAAAGATTTTACTCTAGCTTCTACTATTGATTGGTCAGGCATAATACCCTGCTCAGCCGCTTGCTGAATTAAACTTTCAGCGCGTGCTTGAAGCAATGGATCATTCACCAATAAACCGCTAACTAAATAAGCCATCACCTCGTTGGCCCGTTTTTGACCATTAACCTCAGTCATAATATTACCAGCACCAGCAATCTTTTTTTCACCCCAACCAAAACTTACTTTTTTTAAAATCTTTTTGGTTACACTTCTATTCTGCTCTAATCCTAAAATCTGTTCACGCATTATTTGATAACGCTCTTCAATACCCATGCGCCGCAAAGCTGATTTAATTTGCCCACCCATTGTGAATGCACCAAAGGCGCCACCCCAAACTTGTC
Organism: Patescibacteria group bacterium; assembly: GCA_038061115.1. Taxonomy (GTDB): domain Bacteria; phylum Patescibacteriota; class Patescibacteriia; order Veblenbacterales; family UBA10138; genus JBBTZY01. The sequence continues at coordinate 1,231 of JBBTZY010000165.1, forward strand.
CTAACCCAGGCACCCAAGCCATTACTGCGGCCATGGTACCACCAGCGATAGCTGATTTAGTAGCGCTATTTAACAAACCGTTTAATTTCAACCTCTCCATGTACTTAGCCAACTGTTTTTGATTACCTTGTTTAATCTGTTCAATGGCAGCCAATTCCCGGCTAAAAGATTCTATTTGAGCTTCATTTTCAAAAGCCGATCCACAATGCTCTTTTAATAAACTTTTTATAGTATCGATATTAGTTTCTGACGTTAAAGCCACATGACCTTTTAATTTTTCAGCCAATAATTCACTCAAAACCTGTTTACCTAAAGTTTTAACTGTATCAGTGGTAAAAAATTTATTCACCACTTCTACACCCGCTTTATGCAAAGATGATTCATTCTCTTTACCTAATATTAAACTATTTAATTCTGGCATCAATCCACGGTTAATCAAAAACCGACCGCCACCAGCACCTGCGCCCATAACACTAAAACCGCCGACTCGCGCTACATTGCCAATAGCATGACTAGCCGCTTCCGCGACGCCAGATAGCCAACGTGTCATAGCAATCCCACCACTCAATGCTAATTGCAATCCGAACTGCAAACCAATTTGCTTCTTGTGATATTTTAATGATTTGGCTTCTTCTAATTTAGCTTGTCCATCTAAACTTTTAGACATTCTATCTTCAATCGTCTGTACTAAATTTTTTAGAATATCACTCTTTATTTCTTCTGGTATATTTTTTTTATCTAACAAGTTAGCAAGTTCATCCTTACTTTCAGATTTAAGATTTACTGTAAATTCGTTAAATGATTCAGTGATAGCGTTGCCTTTTTTGTCACGCTTGACACTACCATTATCATCTAACACCTCCACTTGATTAGATTTAACTTGCCAATCATATTTTAATTCTGGTAAATCTTTTAACTTCAATTCATTCATTAATTTAGCCACATCAACCTTACCCCATTTTTTCTTTGGGGCTTCTGTGGGAGCTGGTGAAGTTTCGGTGGAAATAATTGGTGCGCGACCAGCTTGATCTCTTTCTTCCTGCTTTCTTGTAAATTCATTTAAGTATATTTGCTCTTCAGGAGTTAAAATTCCACCTATTTTAATCTTTTCTAAATATTCATTCACTTTTTTTGGTTCTTCCCCTTCTGATAATACGACTGACTCTACCTCAGTTGTCGCAACGACTGGCGCAACTTCGGGACCAGTTGGATTAACTACTGGCGCAACAGGTTCGGTAGTTAAAGTAATTTCTGGCTCAACTGGCGGAATAACGACATCTGGTATTATAGGTTCAACAGTAACTTTAGGCACAGGTTCTGCTAGTGGTCCTACTTTAACTGACTCAGGTTTTATTGTTGGGTCAACTTTTAATTCAGATGGTGCCACTGGCTCGGCTTTCATACCTTCAATTGGTAAACCCTCATTTTGGTATAACTTAACTCTATCACTTACACTTTTTGGACTACGTAAAACTTTATTAACCTCACCACTAATCGCATTAACTAAATCTTCACCTCTTAAGCGCTTGAATTTTTTATTATTTTTAACTTGTTCTTTAATTGCCTTGCCTTGAGTTTCCAAAATTATTTCTGCTATTATTTTTTCATCCGCAGTTAATTCACGAGTAAATTTTATACCAAAACTATCATCCATAACCGATTTTGATTCTGCTTGATCTTGGTCAATAGTAACAATATTTTTATCTGCCTCAACCTGTTTAATAGCATTTTGAGCTTGTAACGCCTCCGCCTCCATTTGTGTTTTTATTCTTTCCAGTTCTTCTTTGGTTTGTTTTATATCTGCATCAATTTGTTTATTATTTGATGACTTGTCTTTATCTAATAAATTTTTTTGCTCTTCTTTTAATGATTTTACATTACTAGATATAAAACCTCCTATCTCCTTAATATACTTTTTGGCGAATCCAATTAAACTTACCCCATTTCTTTCTTCAAAGGATTGAGGTGAATCAATTTTTTTCTTTGGCTCAACTTGAGCTTGTGCTTCAGTTGACGGTTGTTTTAGTATCTCTGACATAAATAGCTTGGATTTCAAATTCTAAAATTATTTATCTATATTATTTTGTTTAAGTGATTTTAAAATCTCATCGGCTCGCAGATGGTCAATCTTCTTTAAGGTATTATGAATTACTTGATGGGCACGCGTTCGATGATATAATATCTTACGTTCAAAATCGGCGTAGATACTTTCAATTTTTTTAATTTTTTCTTCGTCGGTCATATGTTTAAGTTCCTAGTTCCTAGCCAATAGTTCCTAGTTTTATTTCTCTAGTGGCTAAGAACTAATTGCTAGTGGCTTTTACTCAACTTCACAAACTCTTCCACCGTTTCATCCAAAACCTGTTTTAAAAATGTTTGATACTCAGGAATATGTTTACTAAAAAATTCTATTTGCGCGGGAAGCGAAACATCATCGGCCGTTTGTATAAATTCCGCATAAGCGGTAGTATCTGCCTCATTTAAAGCATTTAAAGATGTTATATAAAGTTTTTCTTCTAAAACACTAGCCAACTCCTGCCTTAACACAGTAATTTGTTCAGACGACAAAACACCCCTAGAGGATTTCTCTAATGCTTGGTTTAAATAATCATCAAATAATTCGGGTCCGGATTTTTCCATATTATTTAACTTTAGTATTAACTTCAAATTCTTTATAATGTTTTATATACTCATTATACAACAGACGTTTAAGAGCGGCCAATTTGTATTGCCAAGCACGCTCAAATTCTTGCTCTTGCTCAGCTGAATCAGTAGCTTTAGCACTAGGAGGTAAATTGTCATACCAAACCTTTAATTCTTTTTTTATCTCAGTTTTGTCAATAGCTTGCCAATGTTCTTCAATTTTATTTTCTAAAGTTAAATACTCTTTGAGTTTGCCTTGTGCTTTATTGGCTAAGCCGGGTGACAAAGTATTTAAAGCTTCACGTAAAGTTACTGTTAATTCCCGTGTATCAGAAGGTTTTACTCCCATTACTCCACGTACATCCCGTCTTTGTTCTAAATTACCAAGTAATTTATGAATCGGCGGGGCTTCTTTGCGCACAGTATTTACCACAAAACTGCCAATTTGAGGAGAGAATTTTATGAGACCAGTAAAATCTTCAAATGCTCGTACCACATTATGATCCACCGCGTCACGACGTTTACCTTGTTTGTCAACAAAATACATAGCATCATCAAAATCTTGTACCATAATAATAAATTTTAACTCCACCTTTTTTCCAGCTTGTTGATAAGGAACGCGCACTAAACGACCAGCGGCTTCTAATTTTTCATCTCGTTCTCTTTTTTTAACAATCAGTTCTCCAGCTTTTCTTATTTTATAAGCTTCTTCGTCTTCATCTGGTAAGCGGGGAATATCAACATAAAATAATTTTTTAGCGGCTGCTATTTTTCTACTAACAAAATCAGTTTTATCAACATTTTTATACTTTAAACCGAAACTCCCTAACTCACTGTCTGACAAAGTTTGATTATATAAATCTTTCTTAAATTCTTCAAAATTATTTTCAGTAATTGTTTTATTTTCTAAATTATTTACAATGTAATCGTATATGTTATCTATGCTATTAACTTGGCCAGCTAACCCTCTTAAAGTTCGACTACTATTCATAAATTGATATACATTAGTAATCAATTCACCATTATCATCTTTATTTGCTAAATCAACTAACACTTGAAGGGCCCAAGTATTAAATTTATCTTTTTCAGCATCACCTACATTGGCCGACTCTTTTAACCAACCGCCGGCTTTAAATAAACGATAAGCTTGATAAGCCGCCGAAGTTTCTAAACCATGACGATGTTGGTGATTATCTAAAGCTAAAAGCACTTGATTGGGTTGTTGTTCTAATTCAATTGGGGATTTATCTGGTGACCACGACTGACTCACAGCCATAGTTGGGCCTGAGAAACCACCAGCATCAAACATTATCCCCTTATATACTTCATTATCCCCCATTACAACATTTTTTTCTTTATTATCAAACCCCGCTTTTTTAGCTAACCACAAACTCACGATTACATCTAAATCTCGATCATCTTGTAATTGTGGCTGATCTTTATAAACACGCCATTTACCACTATAAGCCACATGATTAAATAATTTTTTCATCGCCTGACGGCGCAACGCATCACGCTCCTCTAGTGGCTTTTTTTCAAATTCATTTCTACCTTCATCTCCGTCTAATTTCGCTACAGCACAGGCAGTTTTAGTTAATAATTCAAAAGCTGGGTCAAAATTTCCTTTTTCTACTCTAATTAAAAATTTTCTTACTTCTTCTTGCCAAACATTATTGTCTTTCATTAATCTCGCCACATAATCATCAGCTTTATAATAATCTGGCAAATATTTACCATTAATAAAATACTGCCTCATTTTATCAGGCATTAACCCCTTCAAATCTTCTCCTTCTAAAAATTCTTGAATTTCTTCACGCAAACGATCTTTTTCTTTATTCTCTCCACTGCCATCATCTCCGCCCTTTTTATTTTTTTCAACTACCAATGTTTGATCTTTTGTAGATTCATTGGTCACTCGTTTAGTATTAGGATGCGATTCCGTCTCCAACTCATTTTTCCAATTTTTCAAATTCTTTATTAAATCGTTGGTTCGTTTTTTTAAATCATCAGCCGATTCAACACTCACACCAACAAATTTATTCGCATCTACCATACGATCCAATTCTTCGAGCGCTAAAGCGGCTGATTCTAAATAATCTTTACCTCGATACTTTAATCGCAAAGGATCCTTTTTATTTAATTCTGCTACTGACTTAGCTAATTCAGTAAAAAGCTTATCTGCCGAAGCATATAAACTTGTCAACTCTTTTTGTTGAGCTTCGCTAATTTCAGAAAGAGGTATTGTTTCACTTTGTTCATTATTCAACATACTTTTTTGAACTAATCCTTTGTCAATTTCTGCTGTATCATCTGAATTTGACACTATTGGTTCAGGTGTAATTTTACCATTATCACTTTCTACCTCTGACACAGGGCTGTAATTCACGCCTGTTAAATAATCCTCAATGGCTAGTTCTAAAATATTACCTTTATTTTTTGCATCAACAAACATGTGTACTTCCTTTTCTTCTGGTTCACCTTCGTCCTCAATGTATTTATAATTACTACCAAGAATTAATTCCAAAACAAATTTGGGCTTATCTAATTTAGAAATGCCTTTTTTGATTCCTTCTAAATAGCTACGGAACTGACTCAACCTTCTCGGTTCTACTTCATCTTCTTCTACAGCCCTTAATACTTCTTTATCTTCACCAAAATACTTAGCCGCTAAAGATAATAATTCTTCGTCTACATTTGTTTTTTTATTGAACGTCGAAAACAAACTCACTCTACCATCTGGATCATTTTTCCAATAGTCAAAAATTTCATCTAAATCTTCTCGATATTTAACATAATCAGGGGTATTTCTAATTACTTGAGGATCATGATCTAATGTAACTCTTTTTCCGTCCTCAATATTAAAAACTTCTACTTTTTGAGTATCTGAACCTACCTGTCTGTTATTATCCATCGATGACAAGACGCTTTCTGATGACATAAAACAAAACTAAGCCGAAAGTTCCGGCTTAAAATAAAAACACCACACCTTAGTGGTGGGTTGAACTAATAGTTTCATCAAATAAAATCCAAAGTGCGCCACGACGAATTTGTTGCCAAACTCTCGAACCGAGATTGAGATTGGTTGGTTTGCGCCATGTACAAACATAATGGGCACTTGCGCTTGCGCGCTTTTTAGAATTAGCTTGAAAATTGGATTGAAATCCCGGCCGCATAAATTTTATTCCACCTTCGCCTAAATACTTAGGGAAAACTAGAAATTAAGCAAAGATGAAAACTTTCTGAAACACCCCAAGAATTTGATGCTACGGCGGATTCCGCCGTAAAAAATCATTTTCTGTAGGAGCTTCATTTTATTTTATTATTTATATATCTATTATACAGGAAATTTTGGATGTTGTCAAACAAAAATCGCCCCGAAAGGCGATTTACACATTATACTGGCGGGCCCGGCCGGATTCGAACCGGTGATCTTCTCCGTGACAGGGAGACGTGTTAACCGGGCTACACCACGGGCCCACGAAATGTGCCTTGCTACTATAACATAACTAAAATACTTTTCAAGTTGTGGGTAATTTATTACCCCTTTTATATGATTTATAAATCAAAACAATACCTATTACTATTACAAGTAAACTAATTAGTAATCCAATCCTAATACCCACAATCATTAACTGTTCATCTACTCGAATAAACTCTAAAGCGAAACGCAATAGCCCGCTACCAATTAAATAATAAGCAAAAATTGAACCAACTGGTTTTAAGCGCCGCCCGAGTAATAATAAAATAATAGTTAAAATTACTAACCCAATTGATTCGTATAAAAACGTAGGGTGAAAATAATTTTGAGCGCTAAACTCATTGGGGCGAAACTCGGGCGCAATCGGAATACCCCACGGTAAATTAGTTGGTAATCCAAAAAGTTCTTGATTAAAATAATTACCAAATCTACCAATCGCCTGCCCTGCCGCAAGCGCTGGCGCTAAAATATCAAGCAGTGATAAAAAATTTATGCTTTGCTTTTTACACCACCACCATAAATAAACTCCACCAAAAATAATTGCGCCGTGGAAAGCTAACCCCCCTTGCCAAATATAAAAAATTTCTGATAGGTGATTCTTAAAGTACCACCATTCAAATAAAAAAACATTAGTGAGGCGCGCGCCCAACAAACCAATTAAAACTAGCGGTAAAAACAAGTTGTCAAACTTGGCTTTATCGTGTCCGGCTTTACCAAAATAATAACGCGCTAAAAAATAACCCGCTACAACTCCCACAGTTAACATAATCCCGTACCAACGAATTGGCACGGGACCGATGGTTACAGCGATAGCATTGGGAACAGTGTTATGGAGTAAGGCCAACATTATTTTAGAAGCTAGAATATAGAAGTTAGAATCTAGAATTCGGACTGTCTGGCTTCGCCAGATCTCGCGAAGTGATGATACTTATCTAAATTCGACGCCCTAAATCCGAAATCCGAAACTCTAAATTCAAATGTTTAATAACTTTTTTGGATTTTAGTCATTAGGATTTATTTAGGATTTAGAAATTAGGATTTAGGATTTTTATTACTGGATTCCCGCTTTCGCGGGAATGACAACCGCTACTTAACTCTTACTCTAAGCTCTTACTCTTACTAACCTACCCTCCAACCAACTTCGCTTGAATCAATTCCTTAAGTTTACTCCAATCTTCTACTTTCTCACCATTCAAGAAAAAAGTTGGTGTACCATTTACATTTCTTTTATCCCCTTCTTTCATTTCCTCACGCACCACTTTATTTTTAGCACGTGAATCAAGACAAGCCGCAAAATCATCCGCCTTAAGTCCAAGCTGACCAGCGTAGGCCTTTAAGTCTTCGGGTGAAAATTGCGGTTGCTTCTCAAACAAAATATCGTGGTATTCCCAAAATTTACCTTGATCATTAGCACATTCGGAGGCCAGTGCCGCACGGAAGGCCTGCGTGTGAATAGTAAGTAAAGGGAAATGACGATAGCTAAATTTTATTCTACCGCCTAAAGTTTCAATCAAATCCTTAACTATTGGTTGAGCCGCTTTACAAGCTGGGCATTGAAAATCAGAAAATTCTTCCACCACCACACTTGAATCAGCTAATCCTAAAAATGGTCGGGGTGAATTTACCTCCGGGTATTTTGGTGTATCGGTTTTACTAAATTGCCACAAACCAATTAAAACTACTACTATTACAACTAGGGCAATAATTAAATTTTTCTTATTCATAGTTGAATTATATTAAATTCTAAATACTAATATCTAAACTCTAAACAATATCAAAACCCAAAATTAAAATGTTTAAAACTTTTGAATTTTACATATTTGGATTTATTTAGGATTTAGTGCTTCGGATTTAGGATTTTAACATCTTACTTCGCCAACTCTTGATCCACCACGGCTTTCAACTGTTCAAACGGCACGGCGCCCTCCACGGGAGTACCATTTACAAATGTAGTTGGCGTACCACCTACCCCAAAACCAGCCCCCTCTTGTAAATCAGTTTGTACTTTGGCGGCAAATTCGCCGTCATCTAAACATTTCTGAAATTTGGTTTGATCCACACCTACTTCTTTTGCTAGCGGGCCAAGCTTATCCAAAGCAAAACCAGTACCACCAACGGTGCTGCGTTCAAAAATTTTATCAATAAAACTCCAATACTTGTCAGCCCCACCCAACTTGCCTACGCATTCCGAAGCTTCGGCCTCTTTTTGAGCATTAGCGTGGAATGATAATGGGAAGTGACGGTAAATTAAACGCACCTTACCTTTGTAATCATTCATTAACTTAAGCACACCCGGATGAAATCTTTTACAAAATGGGCATTCTAAATCAGAGTACGTAATTACAGTAACCGGCGCATTTTTACTACCACGAATATAATCTGATGATTTTACTTTAATGTCTTGCTTCCCAAGAGGTGGTGGAGGCACCTCTCCACCCGGCGCATTAGGCACACCGGCTTGTGGCGATGGATTAACTGCCAAATTATTACCGAGTTTTGCTAATAACCCTGGGGTGGCGGAAGTAGCTATTAGCACAAAACCAATTAAACTCACAGCCGCTACACCGCTAACTAACCCCATAATAAAAGTAAACTTGGGTGAAGCGCCGGCAAACAAACTTGGCTTGTTGTAAAGTTCAGACATAAATTGATGTGAATAATAAATAAATGGTTAAATAAAGTATTTTAAGTATAACATAAAATTTTAAATGCCAAAAGGATATGTTTTAAATCTGAAATCCGAATATCTAAATCTTATTCATTAGAACACTAGAGCATTTAAACATTAGAACATTATTAATAAAAAACTTTTTGTTCTTATGATCTAGTGATCTAATGTTCTAGTGATAATTATTACACTCATTTACTAAACCTTTCTTTAATCGCCGCTTGGATAATTTTTTGCCAATCATTTTTACTTATTACGCCTTCAATTTTACGCCCATTCACAAACCAAGTGGGCGTACCACGCACTCCGGCGCGAAAGCCAGCTTCTAAATCATCTTTCATTTCCATTAAACCACTTTTATTATTACGACAAGTCTCAAAAGCAGTTAAATCTAATTTTAGATTTTTAGCCAATTCATCATAAAGCGCCTCGCTTAATTTTTCTTGACTTCCAAATAATAAATCATGATACTCCCAGAATTTTTTTTGCTTAGCAGCACAATTTGCTGCCACAGCTGCCGATACAGCTTGGGCATGAATTTCAACCACTGGATAATCACGATAAATTAAACGCACCGCCTCAGAATTATTTTTAGCTACGGCGCGAATGATTGGCGCGGCCGCGCGACAATACGGACATTCAAAATCACCAAATTCCACTATTACCACTGGTGCATCGGTTGGGCCGAGCTGGGGATCATCGGTAGTTTCAACTTGTACCAAACCTTGATTTTTAGCTTCGCTTTGCCCCGGACGCACCGTAAAACCAGTGCCCGTAATTTGACCCGGCCACAACCAATTAAATAACACCGGCACGCCAAACCAAAAAATGATGAGAATAATAAGCCACAGCCACCAATGGTGGAACCAGGACTTAGATGTGTTCGAAAAAATATTGATTGACATAGTTATAAATATTAAATCCTAAATCATTACGTCTCGAATCACGAATAACGAATTACGAATCAAGATAAGTACTACTAACATTCGTGATTCTTAATTCTTGATTCTAGATTCGGGACAAATCGTCTATGAATTCCGAATTAAATCCGGAATGATAAAAATATTAACTCCCACTATATCCTCTTATTAAACTACACCTTCTTCTTCAACTGTCTTCGAATATAAATATTCAGCCCCACAATTACCGCCACCACAATCCCCGCCGCGAGAGTTACATCGCGTAATGCATGTTGTAGTACCGAAAAACTGGCGCCAAATACGTAACCTAGTAAGCTAAATAAAATCGCCCACAGTAAACTAACTGGTACATCAACTTTAAGAAATTCACGCCAACTCATTTGAGCAATTCCCGCCACAATTATCGAAGCGTGACCAAAACTATAAATAAATTTAGTGACAAATAATGTCTTTTTGCCATTCTCAGCAAAATGCCCTTCCAACCACTGTAAACGGTTGCGAGTAATCCACAGCACTCGGCCCCAGCGTAGCAAACAAGCTCGCCCCCATTTTCGCGCTATCCAAAACCAAATTATATCACCAATCACCGCACCCACAAAAGTTATTAAAATTACTAACCACAATTCAAGTAGCCCGAGCGACGCCGCCGCACCAGCCACTAGTGGAAAAATTTCACCTTCCACCACCACACCTAAAAAAAGTAGTGGGTAACCGTATTGGACAATAAGAGCGAGAATGGTTTCCATGGTTGTTTAGTAAGAGTAATAATTTTCACTAGAACATTAAATCACTAGAACATAAGAACAAAAAGTTTTTTATTAAAATGTTCTAATGTTTAAGTGTTCTAGTGTTCTAATGAATAAGATTTAGGATTTTATTTCTGGTGTTAACTTTATCCACTCTGTTGCCTGTTCATAATTATACGCCACTTTCAAAATCTTCTCTTCCTGCCACATATTGCCAATCAACTGTAACCCTACTGGTAATCCATCTGATAATCCACAGGGCACGGAAATAGCTGGCAACCCTGCGATATTCACGGGCACAGTATAAACATCAGCCAAATACATAGCGAGTGGATCTTGATTTTTACTCCCCAGCTCAAAAGCGGTAGTTGGTGTAGTTGGTGTGGCGAGTATATCTACTTCTTTAAATACGCGATTAAAGTCATTCTTAATTGCTTGGCGTGCGGCGAGGGCTGACTTATAATAAGCATCATAATAACCAGCTGATAAAACAAATGTGCCTAGCATTATGCGACGTTTTACTTCGCGTCCAAAAAGTTCGCCCCGAGTTTTCGCTAAAGTACTTAACAAATCTGCTTCTCTTAAACTTTCTCCATATTTCAAACCATCAAAGCGCGCTAAATTTGTACTCACTTCGGCTGGACATAAAATATAATAAGCGGCCAGAGCATACGGCATGCTTGGCAAACTAACGGGGATAATTTCCGCGCCCAACTCGGCTAATTTATCAATCGCCTCTTCAACTACTTTTTTTACATCGGCTGATAATCCTTCGCCAAAAAATTCTTTAGGCACACCAATTTTTATTTTTTTAATATCTTTATTTAATAATGATGGATAATCAGGCACTACTGATTTGACACTCGTGGCGTCTTTTTCATCAAATCCTGCTATTATTTTTAGTAATAATGCGGCATCGGCTACAGTATGAGTAAAAGGCCCAACTTGATCAAGTGACGAAGTCATCGCCATTATACCAAAACGTGACACTCGACCATAAGTTGGTTTAAGACCAACCACACCACAAAATGCCGCGGGTTGACGAATGGATCCGCCCGTATCAGTGCCTAGCGCTATAGGTGCAAATCCAGCCGCTACCGCCGCCGCGCTACCGCTAGATGAACCACCGGGTACGCGAAGTACATCCCACGGATTATGGGTCGGAAAAAATCCTGAATTCTCTCCTGAAGCGCCCATGGCAAATTCATCGCAATTAGTTTTACCAATTACTATTGCGCCAGCATTTTCTAACTTCTCTACTACCGTAGCTGAATATGGCGGTACATAATTTTTTAAAATTTTAGAACCAGCGGTAGTAGTTATGCCGCGGGTTACAATAATATCTTTGACCGCGATTGGTACGCCAGCCAGTTCGCCTGCTTCTTCACCGCTAGCAATTTTTTCATCAATTTCATCGGCTCGACTTAATGCTTGCTCTGAAGCCAAAGTTAAATAAACACCTAATGATTTTTTAGACGTAAAATCAGCCGTTGATTTTTTTAAATAATCAGATACTACCTCACGTGCAGTCACAGCTTGTGATTTTATTTTCTGACTTAATTCAGATAAATTGTATTGGGTTAAAGACATAGTATTTAATTTCAAATCAAATCCAAATAACTAAATGTTTAAAAATTTTGAATTTGTGATTTTGGATTTATTTGTGATTTAGGGTTTCGGATTTAGGATTTTTTGTTCCTGGATTCCCGCCTCCGCGAGAATGACGACTACTACAAGTCACCTACTCCCCAAATACTGGCGGAACTACTACCATATTATTTTCATTCTCGGGTGCTTGTTTAATTAATTCACTGCCCTCACCCCATACTTTTACTTCATCGGCCCGCGCTACATTTTTATAATTAACACCCGTGGCTTGTAGCTTGGTAACTGGCTTAACTTCCTGCACTTTCACCACATAACCTAAAATACTCTGTAAATCTTCCGCCAGAGTACTTTTTTCCTTTGTATTTAACTCTAACCGCGCTAAATGAGCGAGTTTTTCTATATTAATAGTTTCAGTGGACATAATGATATTGTAATGGAAAATTAGTAATAATGGAATATAAAATTAAAATGACTAATGTCTAATTACTAATTTCTAAAAAAACCTAAATTCAAATGTCTAATTTTAATAATTTTAGTTATTAGTCATTTTTAGAAATTAGAGCTTAGTTATTAGTGATTCAAACACTAATCATTCTCATTAATTCTTCCTCACTCAACACCTTCACTCCCAATTTCCTCGCTTTCTCCAATTTACTCCCCGCCTCTACGCCCGCCACCACGTAATCGGTTTTAACGCTTACACTCTCTGATACTTTGCCACCCGCAGCGATTATTTTTTGTTTCGCTTCATCACGCGTTAAATTTAATAATGTGCCAGTGAGCACAAAAGTTTTACCAACTAATCCACCTGCTTGTTTTTTAGCGTCAGCAACTCGCACGCCATTTTTAAGTAAACGTTCAACTAACTGCTGACTTTTTTTATTATTTACAAATTCAAATAAACTTTGTGCTACCACTGGCCCTACATCACTAATTTTTTGAAATTCTGAAAATTCAACCGACATAAAATTGGCTAAACTTCCAAATTTTTCGGCTACCGCCCGTGCGGTTTGCTCACCCACATGCCTGATTCCCAAAGCATAAATAAATTTATCTAAAGAAATAGTACGCGCTTTATTTATTGCCTCAACTAATTTTACCGACGATACTTCGGCAAATCTTTCTAAGCCTACCAAATCAACTGGCTTAATAATAAATAAATCTGCCGCATCATGAATTTTACCTTCATCCATTAGTTGATCAATAATTTGTGGGCCAAGTCCATCAATATTAAAAGCCGTACGCGATACAAAATGATACAAACCTTCGCGCCGTACACTTGGGCAATTTTTATTACTGCAATACCACGCAACGAAATCTTCTTTTCTTTTGGTTTGCGAATTACAAACTGGGCAACTTTTAGGCATTTGCCAAATTTTTTCTTTCCCTGTTCGCAATTTAGGCAATACTTGCACTACATCAGGAATAATATCACCAGCTTTTTCAACAATCACTGTATCACCAATTCTAATATCAAGTCGTTTAATTTCATCTTCGTTATGCAAAGTAGCGCGCGATACCACAGAACCCGCAAGTTTTACTGGCGCAAGAACTGCCACTGGTGTAAGCACACCAGTACGCCCCACTTGAATAATAATATCTTGAACTTGAGTGGTGCCTTGCTCCGCTGGGAATTTATAAGCTAACATCCATCTATCTGATTTTCCGACACTACCTAATTTCTTTTCTTGTTTAATGTCGTTCACCACTAAAACCACACCATCGGTTTGATAAGGTAATTTCGCGCGAGAATTTTCCCATTGCTTTAAATATTTAGAAATAGATGACAAATCTGGAAGCGTTTTGCAATGAGGATTAGTTTTAAACCCGAGCTTATTTAATAACTCATGAACCTCAGCGTGTGTCGTTTGTCCTAAATCAGTCATCAATTCAAAGGCGTAAAATTCTAAATATCTCCCGGCAGTAATTTTAGGGTCAAGTTGACGAATTGTACCAGCCGCCAAATTACGCGGATTAGCAAAGGCAGGTAGATTATTTTTGCTTTGTACTTGATTAATACGCTCCCATTCTTTTTTAGTAATTACCACTTCGCCCCGAATATCAAGGCGAGCTGGCAATTTTTTATTCATTTTTTCTAAAACCAGTGGCACACTTTCCATAGTACGCACGTTGCTGGTAACATCTTCCCCCCACTCGCCATCACCACGCGTAGCGGCACGTACTAATTGGCCATCTTGATATGTTAGCACCATTGATAACCCATCCATTTTTAATTCACCAAAATAGCCCAATATTTTGGCGCCCAGAATTTTTTCATTGCGCGTTTGCCAATCAGTGATTTCTTCTAAATCAAAAGCATCTTCAATTGAAATAATTGGCTGAAGATGTTTTACTTTTTTGAAATCAGGCGCAGGTTCACCGCCCACGCGCTGAGTGGGTGAATCAGCGGTAATAAATTCTGGGTATTCTTGTTCTAATTTATATAATTCGTGCTTTAAAGAATCAAGTGCCGAATCTGAAATAACCGGCTTATCGAGCACATGATAAAGATAGCGGTGGTGGTTGATTTCATCGCGTAGTTTTTTGATACGAATTTTGGTCTCACTTTTATTCATAATGAATAACTACTAATTGTATTTAAATCCAAATTACAAAATCCAAATGTCAAATCAATATCAAATGAATAAATGACTAAATTTTGGGAATTGGGATTTGGGGCTTGGGAATTTAAGAGATTGCCACGCTCGTCTGATGACTCGCTCGCAATGACGTACTACGTGCTACCTGCTACCAGCTAACCTACTTTTTAACCTCCTGCTCCGAGAATAGTACATAATCAGCAATGCCATAAGCTGGGACAGAAGTAGGAATGCTAACTTGTACCGTATAACCCACATCGCCCTTTTTACCACGGGTTTTTAATTTTACATAATTATCAAATCCACAAATAACACAACCGTTGGGTATAATTTCTAAATCTTTAATATCACCACTAACTGCCCGAAAACGAACTTTTTGAGTAACCAACTGGGGAACATTAGGTGGATCTAAACTAATAATTTGTCCTGTACATTGTCCTCCAGATGCGCCAGCACCACACGAATATGGTACGCCTATTGGATGTGGTTGACGTGTAACAATAGGTGTATTATCTGCAGTTTTATTAACATAAGTAATTACTAAGCTTGGATCAACGCCATCTCCCCGTTTCCAAGTAAACTGCAAACCAGTATAAGATCTTGGGTCAGCTGACGGAGGTGCTACATCAAGTTCAAAAGTTTGATCTGAAGATAAAATCGGCACACTAACATTGGGTGATGGAGAAAATGTTTGATTAAAATTTACTGATGTACAACCTAAATCAGAATTATCAACTGTTGAATTTACTGGACACTTTGGAGTATCGGCATCTGTAATAGGATTTATTTCGTTTAACTTCCTAGCACTATATAACCCTTCTTCCAAAGCCGATTCGGCTTCGTAGTGCGCAATCATACCAGCATCTATCACCCGCGACTGACGAAGTTGGCTAGTCACAATTGAAGTCAAAGCCAAAGTTCCCACCATACCACCAGCGAGCATAAGGAGGGCGAGTAATAAAACATTGCCGCGGCGAGCAGTTGAACGATTATGAAAAAAGTTTATGAGCATAACTGTTTGAAAATTTCTAATTTCTAATCACTAATTTCTAAAAAATACTGAAATTTTTAATTTTAAATTTTTAATCAATAACTAAATGTTTAAATATTTTAAAATTAAGTCATCAAAAATTGATTTAAAATTATAAATTTAAAATTTAATCTTGGGGATTGGGATTTTGGTCTTGGGGATTTTTAAGATTGCTTCACTCGTCTGATGACTCACTCGCAATGACTACCCGCTACGCGCTACTCGCTACCAACCCTACCTAACATACGCTCTCGCCGACACGGTGGTTTGTAAATAAAACGCTTTAGTTTCAGATGGACGTGGATTTTTTGGTGCGTTGCTAGCTTTTAAAACTATGGTAACACGTGGTTGTTTGTCCTCTGTTGTTGACAATACATTAGTAGGAAATGGATCAGTTAACGGTGAAACGTAAAATTGCAAATGTTCTACGGCTAAATTTTTTGAGGTGATAGATGAAACTGTGCCACCATCGCGACTTATCGTGGCACATTTATAAACTGTTCCACAAGTAACAGCGTCTGAATGAGCCAAAACCACAGGTGTACCAGATGGCGACTTAAGCGACAAAACATCTGTATTTACAGGTAATGGCTGACCAGTATAATCAATAAAATCCGAGCGCACTTCCCGCGCGATTACTTCTAATAAATATCTAGCATCGGTAATTAATTCTTGATTATCTCGCACCCTGCGCTGGGTAGTTTGCATATTCACAAAAATCCCGGCAATAAGTACACTGGCGAGAGCGAATAAGGCAAGAACGATTACGATTTCCATTAGAGTGAAACCGGGGACACGCTTGGAAGTAAAAATATTAATCTTATAATTAAACATAGTTTATATACCAATTATTTATGTCTCGAATCTAGAAGCTAGAATTTCGAATTTAGATAAGTACAGTACTAATTCTAGATTCTAACTTCTAGATTCTAGATTCTAATCACTTCCAATTATACAAATACTCCACCATACTCACGCTACTTCTACCCGAACCACCTAAAAGTCCGCTACGAGGCCAGGAAACGCGCGCTTCGGCTCGGATGCCGATTTTTGCATCAGTTCCATTACATTCTACCTTGGCCACATTTACATAAGAATCACCATCATCTTCTTGACACACGGGATCAAGGGCTAAAATGCGACGAAAATTACTATCTGTATAAGTATTATCAAAAACCGAACCACTTTGTTGCCATAAATAACCATTCGCTTGACTACTGCGATACAAATGAATCTTAGTTTCGTCTAAAGAAGTTATTTCGCTTTCCTCACGTGAATTATTATCAAAACTTACAAATTCAATACTAAACATTGCTGGATCAGGATCAACTGGTGGCTCAAAAACAACTACCGCCGCCTGATCATCATCATTTGGCACCAAGCCAGTGTCCCACTGTGTGTCTGCTGGCGCGCTATTGCCAACTTTCAGCCAATTACTATCGCGAATATTACGCGCTACTTCAATAGCCTCACGCGCTAAATTCTGCCCGATTAATTGTTGATTACTCACGGTAGTGGCTTGGGTACTTTGCAAAGTCATCGCCATAAGGGCACCAAGCCCAACCATAATAATGCCGATGGCCAACGTTGCTTCCAAAAGGCCTTGACCGGAAGGATATTTTTTATAGTGATTAGTAGTTGAAAAATTAAACATATTAGAGTGTAACTATAGATTGTTTCGAATTACGAATAACGAATTACGAATCAAGATAAGTACAATAAATCCCCCTCGCCCCCTTTTTTAAAGGGGGAATAACATTCGTGATTCTTAATTCTTGATTCTTTATTCGGGACAAATTTTATTTGCTAAACAATAATAACTAACTTTTATTTTTTAGTTAGATCTAAAACATAGTACTACTCAATAAACACCTGCCCACTTAGTAAATTGATTTTTACTGTTTTTGTTTTTAATGTTTTTCTATGTTTTAAAGTAACGGTAACAGAATTAGCGCCATTTACCGTCCCTCCGTCGAACCCGTCAATTTTAGACACCTCACTACCAGAAGTAAAAATCAAATCTAAAATTCCAGCACTTACGTTATTATCTTTCTTTTTTTCAAAAATAATGACATTAGAACCTAAATCAATATTTTGTACAACTACATCTGTGGTACTGAGATTATATTTATAATTATTATCAGCTGGTGGCGCATCATTATAATTACAATCCCCAAACCACAGTGCAATGCTATTATCAGCCGAAATATTCAACCCAAACCCACCCAATGGAGCTGATTTTGGAACAGTGTTGCAAACCTCCTGCCCGCCGATCGCCGCGGCTTGAGCTTCACGCACTGCATTCTCCACTGCTTTAGCGCCGGCTTGCAATTCATCTGAATATTGTCCAGCGCGGAAATTCACCATCACCATTCCGCCAATCATCATAAAAATGCCAATGGATATTGTTAGCTCGAGGAGAGTAAAGCCGTGGCTATTTTTATACATAAAACTTAATTTTATAGAATGGATAATTTGTCTCGAAGCTAGAATATAGAAGTTAGAAGCTAGATAAGTACAGTCCAAATTCTAAATTCGAAATTCTAGCTTCTAAACACTTAGTAATCTACGAGATTGCTTCGTCCCGCGCCTCTTCGGCGGGTCCTCGCAATGACAATCACTGGTTGCTTAATTCTAGATTCTAACCACATTCATTTTACCATAAAATCCCCATATACCATTGCCAAATTTTGTTACCCCATATCAGCCCAATTAACGCGGCTACTGTAAGAAACGCTCCCATTGGCAGTTTGGCGCCACGTTTTACTTTGCCCAATAATAATAAAATAATGGAGATAATGGCACCGCCGATGTAAGCCATAAAAAAAGTGGTTAAAAGTAACTGCCAAGTGCCCAGCATTAAACCAATTAAAGCACCGAGTCGAATATCACCATCGCCCACCCATTTACCTTTTGATACAAAGTATTGCGCGCCAAACCAAGCCGCACCAGCTAATCCTGCAATAAGTAAATTAGTAATGGAAACGCTGAGGAATAATTGTAAAATTATAACGATGACGATGGCAGGAATGGTAATTTGATCAGGCAAAATGTACCAACGAAAGTCGAACACAAAAAGAACGAGTAAAATGGTTACGAATACACCAAAAGTAGTAAAGACGAGCCAATCGTTAGGTGTCATTGCGAGGAGGACGCTCGAAGCGGACGACGTGACAATCCCGTTACTAAATGTTGAGATTGCCGCGCTACGCCTGATGGCTTCGCTCGCAATGACAAACGCCACCACCCACAAAACACCGCTCGTAAGTTCCACTAGTGGATATTGCCAAGAGATTGGTTGTTTGCACGAAGCGCATTTCGCGCGTAAAAAAATAAAAGAAAGTAGCGGAATATTTTCAAACCATTTAAGTTGCCTTAAACACTTTGGACATTGCGAACGGCCAAGAATTGACTTGTCGTCTTTTAGGCGGAAGATAAGGACGTTGAGGAAACTACCTAAGCAAAGGCCGAAAGTGAAGATTAATAGAATAGTCATGAATACTAAGTAAATTTAACAATTAAATAAAATGCGTTTCGAATCTAGAGGCTAGAATATAGAATCTCGAATTTAGATAAGTGCAGTCCGAATTCTAGATTCTAACTTCTATATTCTAAATTCTAAACATAATGTTTTAGCGACCAACACAATTCAGTATAACAACTTTTATATAATCTAGCACAATGTTACCGCCTATTCCACAAAAACAAAAACCCTCCCCCGTGTGGACGGAAGAGGGTTGAATGTTTTAAAAATTAATTTGGAATACTACAAGCTCCCGTATCAATCACACCGCCTGGTTTTGCACAATAAATAGATCCCTTAATTAAACTATTACCAGTTGTTTCTGGTACAAATTCAATACCATAAGCTGAACCAGTTGCATTACTAGTATATTTATAATCAGTTCCAGAGCTTGCACTTGGGTCAGCAGGAACTTTAGCCATATATACTGGATCAATACAAGCACTAGCTAAAAAACCATTAGTCGGCGTTCCTCCTAAACATTTATAATTACCTTCTCCTAACACTTGGGCAGCTAAAAGCGCAGCAGAAAATGGATAATAAGTTTTATCAGTATAATACAATTCCAAAGCTGTTTGAACTGATTTAATATCACTCAAACGTACTGCATCTCTTCCTTTTTCTCTTGCCCCTTGAAACGACACCACCGCTAGGGTGGACAAGACGCCGATGATGGCGATAACCACCAAGAGTTCTATCAACGTAAAACCTTTACGAATGTTCATTGTCTCACCCCCTTTCCTTTAATAGTTACTTAGCTAAACTTATTATAGCACAAATCAAGAATTAAAAGCCAACTGTAAATAAAATCTCAAAAATTCTAAATCCTAATACCTAAATACTAAACAAATCCCCGCCTACCTAAAGCCACAAAATATTGCCCTTATTCTAAGTAGCTTATACCACGCCATAAATTATTTAATGTAAACTATTTGAGGCCTTAGGCGGGCAGGCAAAATTCTAAAATTTTAAACATTTGGCTTAGATTTTTCTATAATTGCTCCAAAAATCTTCATTAATTCAGTAACTTCCTGTATAAGTTTATCTTTGCTAGTATTCATTTCTGGTAATACTTCAGCTAATTGTAGCCAAAAACGAGTTTCTTTGGCTTCCTTACGGGAAATTTTAATACGCATTAAAAAATCTTTTCTACTCAACGCTTCGTTTGCTTCTAAATAATTTGCGCCAATTGAACTAGCTGAACGCACTAACTGTTTTCCATATTCTTTATTAGGAACCGTGAGTGGTAATTTATTAACATAAATAGCAACTTCTTTTGCAAAATACAGCGTTCTATTTTCTAAATCATACTGTTTTGAATTTTGAATTTCGGTCATTTGATATTGTTTAGAATTTAGGGTTTAGTGCTTAGGATTTTAATTTATGCTCCTGACGACAACCGATACATCGGAAGCAGTATCGCCGACACCATAAACCCTACCGATACGCCCATTACCAACATTACCATTGGTTCAAGCAAAGTTACTAAATTAGCTACTAGGTTATTGGCTTCGCGAGTATAAAAATCGGATAAACGTTTAAATACTTCCTCGAGTCGCCCAGTTTTTTCACCCACAATCATCATTTGCGACACCATTGAAGGAATTACCTTGCTTTGCGAAAACACCGTGGCAATGGAATTTCCATCTTCTACTTCTTTAATAGTTTGGTCAATAATATCTTTGAATACCGCATTGCCGACCACATCGGAAACAATCGCTAAACTGCGAGTTAAAGGCACACCACCAACAATTAGCGTGTACATTGAGCGAGTAAAGCGCACTAAATAAATATTTTGGTAAATTGTGCCAACCACTGGAATTTTAAGCTGAATTAAATGCCACAAATGTTTGCCCTGCGGAGTTTTTACACCAAAACGAAAACCAATACCACCACCCACTAGCATCATACCAAATAACCACCAAAAATTTCTTAAAAAATTACTAAAACCAATGAGAATTCGGGTGGAAAGTGGCAAAGCCACACCTGATTCCACTAAAATAGAAGTGAGTTTCGGCACCACAAAAATCATCATCACTGCGCCAACCAAAAGTAAGCCACCCAAAATAAAGGCCGGATAAATCATCGCCCCGCGAATTTTACTTATCATATCGTAATTTTTTTCTTGCTCATCAGCCAAATAATTCAGCACTTCATCGAGCTTACCTGAGGTTTCACCACTCGCCACCATATTGATGTAAAAGTCAGAAAATACCTCGGGGTATTTAGCCAGCGTGGAGGAAAATTTGGCACCACCTTCTACTTCATCGGCAATTTCGGAAATTATTACTTTTAATTTCGGATTGGTAGTTTGTTTTTCTAAAATTCTAAGCGCCTGCACAATTGGCACGGTGGCGGAAGCCATCACTGAAAGCTGACGCGACAGTACTACAATATCTTTAATTTTGATGCGGGAAAGCTGATTGCCAAATAAAAATTGAAAACGATTTACCTTTCTTTCTTCTACTGTAATAGGAGTAAGGCCTTTGTCGGTTAAAATTTCTACCGCCGCCTCATGCGACGCCGCATCGATCATACCCTTTAGGGCACGACCTTCTAAATCTTTAGCTTCGTAGGAGAACAAGGACATAAAATTAAATCCGAAATCCGAAATCCGAAATCCTAAAAAAATCCAAAATCACAAATTTTAAAAAAATAATTTTAGTCATTAGGATTTGGAGTTTAGGATTTATTTGGGAATTAGTCATTAGGATTTAAGATTTTCTGTTTCTAGATTCCCGCCTCCGCGGGAATGACAACTACTATAACTCTTACTCTATGCTCTTATTTATCCGCCGATGAGGCGTGACTCTTACTTAACCCGCAACATCGACCCAATCACTTCTTTATTCACGGCGTGGGCCACCGCATCTTCTTGTGTAATTTCGCCAGTTTTTACCAAATCTGATAATCTTTTTTCTAAAGATACCATACCATCTTCACGCGATAACTCCAACACATTTTGTAATTGTAAAATTTTACCATCATGAATTAATGATTTAACCGGCGTATTGCCTAAGAGGCATTCCACTACCATTACCTTGCCACCACCAACTCTGGGCACTAGGCGCTGAGAAGTAGCGATGAGTAGTGTTTCACTTAATAATTGTTTTAAACTATCAGCTTCAGCACCAGGCCAACTTAAAATTAAAGATTCCAGTGCTCGCACTGAAGTATCGGCTTCCATTGCCACAAAAACTAAAGTACCACTGCGCGCACGAGTAAAAATTTCCCGCCACGCCGCCATATTTAAGGGCACATCAATCGCTAGTACATCTACATCTTCATCTTTAAGGCCACCCAAAGCTTCCTCTACGCTTGGAATATCGTCGCCAACATCTTTTTGTTTGATAAATGATTTATCATTGGTCAGTAAATATTCCACCGGATCTTCAATCGTTACAATATGCTTAGCCGCGGTATGATTAATGTTATCAAGTAGAGCCGCGAGCGTAGCGCTACGCCCCGACCCTTGCAACCCACTCAAAAGAATTAAGCCCTCTTTTTCTTTTATAGAATTAAGTAAAATTTTAGGCAAACCCATAGTTGTAACATCGGGTGCTTGCCATGGCACATAATGTAAATCTAAAGCTGGATAACCTTTTTGGTAGCTTCCGTGCACGCGAAAACGAGCGCGTGTGCCAAAATTATAAGTTAAGGTTAAAGTTTGAGCACTCTTGAAATGCTCACGTTTATTTTCAGGAATAAAAAATTCTACCAACTCTTTCATAAATTCTTCGGTAATGGGTGGTTCGTTGGTTAAGGTTTCTAGTTTTCCGTCGCGCCGTACTGCTGGATTCGCCCCCACAGCAAAATGAAGGTCGGATACCTGCCTTTCTGCGGCTTCAGTGAGTAAGCGGTTGATGGTGAGAGAATCGGTTGTGGACATGGTAAGTTTCCTAGGACTATAAATAATTAATAAGTGGTTGTGGAATTTATATAAATTTTGTTTCGAATCACGAATAAAGAATTACGAATCAAGATAAGTGCAGGCCGTATTCGTAATTCGTAATTCCTGATTCTTAATTCGAGACACTAATTATCGTTCGATGAATCTTAACGCTTATTTATTTTTTAACACTATAACAATCGGGCGTGCATAACTTAGTCCTGCGCCGCGGTCAAAACTTCCTCGAGCGATGTCATACCCGACAGCACTTTCAAATATCCATCTTGCATCAAACTAGTGCTACCTTGTCGTACAAACTCCGCTTTTAATTCATGTGGTTTAGCGCCATCAGCAATTATTTTTTGTAGTTCTGCGGTATTCGCCAGTATTTCCGTAATCGCCACCCGGCCACGGTAGCCAGAATTTTCGCAGTGCGAACAACTCCCTGCTTCGTAAGTTGTCCACGGTTCAGCTGGAACTTCCTCTTTCGCTCCCGCGCCCATTCCGGCAAATGAGTCCTGAATTTTCTTAAGCATTTCTGGCGGCAGTGTTCCGGGTTTGCGACAACTTTCACATAACTTTCTGACCAAACGTTGACCAATTATTACATTCACAGTGGAGGCAATTAAAAACGGTTCAATATGCATATCAGTTAAACGTAAAATAGCGGCCGGCGCATCGTTGGTGTGGAGAGTTGAGAGTAATATGTGACCAGTGAGCGAAGCATGAATCGCGAGCTCCGCAGTTTCCGAGTCACGAATTTCACCGACCATAATAATATCTGGATCTTGCCGGAGAATTGACCTGAGACCATTGGCAAAAGTATAACCCACTTCCGGATTCACCTGCGATTGGTTCACACCACCCATAAAATATTCCACTGGATCTTCTAGTGTAATAATATTTACTTCTTCGCGATTTAAAATATTAAGCACGGCGTAAAGCGTGGTTGTTTTACCACTGCCGGTTGGCCCGGTAACTAAGAACATACCATGCGGTTTTTGAATCGCTTCTTTTAGAATCCGTAATTTTTGGCCAGTGAAACCCAAACCTTCAAAAGTACGCACGCCAGTGGTTGGATCTAAAATACGCATCACCACTTTTTCATTACCAATTACTGGCATAGTGGAGATACGGAAGTCAATTACTTTATCCACTACCCGCAGGCGAATACGGCCATCTTGCGGTTGACGCGTTTCATCAATTTTTAAATTAGCTAGTACTTTAATACGCGAAATAACCGCCGAATGAATATATTTCGGTAAGGTAAGTGAAGTACGAAGAATGCCGTCAACTCGAAAACGCACGCGACTATCGGCATCGCCCGGTTCAATATGAATATCCGAAGCGCCACCTTCTACGGCGTGCCGGAGAATTGAGGCCACCATTTTCGCCACCGGCGCGGCTTTTAATACTTCTTCAAATTCTTGTACGTTTTCATCTTGCCTTAAAGCTGATTGATCATCATCTTCCGCCATTTTTAAGGCCTCACCGACTTCGGAAGTAAGCGAACTATATTGACGAAGCACTTTAAGTAATGAAGTTGAGGTAGTAATGGCGTATTTTGGTTTCCAGCCGTGTTGACGACCTAAAACATCAACCGCTTCCATTGATTTATAATTTTCTGGATGTACCAAGGCAATCCACACGTCGTTGTTGTCACGCCGGAAAGGCACTAATTGATAGTATTGAGCGAGCTCAAGTGGCACTAAGCGTAACACCATTTCGGTAACCGCTTGTTGAGTTAAATCAACTGCTGGTAAGCCATAAAAAGCGCTTTTGGCTTTAAGTAGTGCCTCGGGTGTTAAAGCCGCACGCTCCATTAAAACTTCCTCAATGCCTCGCTGTTCGGCCTGCGCAATTTTTCTATATTCAGCTAAACGCGCCACGGTTAAAATATTTTGGGTAACTAAAAAATCACCAATATCACCGGTGTTACCTGATTTTGCCATGATTGCTTCGTCGGGCATACCCAGTATATCAACTTCGCTACGCCAAAATAAAGCGTAGGAAAGTTTGGTAGTTAATGATTAGATTATGATTTAAAGAGAGTAACATAGTTAAGTTATAATTTGGCGATAGCTTAAGCGAAGTTGTATTTCTGGGCATGTGTTTGTTATAAAATTATAATTTCCTATTAATCTTCCAAATATACAAACAATAACATTAAAGACAAATCGTTTCGAATCTAGAATTAAGAATTAAGAATCACGAATGTTATTCCCCCTTTAAAAAAGGGGGTGAGGGGGGATTTGTTGTACTTATCTTGATTCGTAATTCGTTATTCGTGATTCGGGACACTGTTCAATACTCTAACCTTATAAACTACAATAATATTCTAAAACCGAACTATCATCTACTTCTGCTGACATGTTTCTAAATCAATCGGCGGTATTATTAATTTCTTCTGACCGTGTGAACCGATGCTTAAATACGGCGGATTTTGTTGTTCCATTTCTAACCACACACACCACTCATCCTCTTTGGTACTGCGATATAAATTATAACCTTTTTCATTCTTGTTGTCACGCGGAATTTCTTCGAGTAGTCGAGCGGTAATCAACTCCTCAAACGAGCCATATTTTTGAAAACGATCAAAATAAAACTCCTGCGCTTGAGAAATCAAGCGTAAATTTTCTAAGCGCGCTGTTTCGCGTTTGGTCAAATTCTGTTTACGTCCGATAGTAATTAAAACAAAAGTGGCGGCTAAAACAACCGCCACCCCAACTATTACTATGAGAAGAATTATGCCACTGGGATTTTGCTTGGGCATATTGAAGTTAATTGTATAATAAAAGTAAATCAAGCAACTAACCACCTGTACCACCTGTAGCATCGGTACACAAATTAGTATCACAAACACAAACATCCGTATTATCATCCCAATCCCCTGTCGAAGGCACTTCTTTAGAGCTTAAACCTCTTTCAGTAACAATCAAATAATTATTAGCTCCTTCTAATTTCGTATAAACGCAGTAATGCTGTAATTTATCATCAAATGTATCATTAGGATTAGTATCAATTTGCTTAGCAAAAGGATAGGCACTAGCTTCTCCAATCTTAGGATCTTTTAAGGGAGTTGGGAAAAATCTATTTGACCCCACTATCCCAACCCACCAACCAGGCGCAG
>JBBTZY010000166.1:0-3364 GCA_038061115.1 Patescibacteria group bacterium
AATATAGCAAATTATACACCGTGGAGTGTAATAATTTGGCTAAAGAAATTACGGAAAAATAAGACCTTCCAATCGAATCGCAAACTCTAAAATAGTCCCCAACTGTTTCAGAGTTTTTTATTTTACCCAATTTGCCAACCAAGCATTAATACTTTAAAATATAACTATGGGATACATTAAGTTAATATTTGTAATAACTGCTTGTTTTTTGCTTTGGGCCGCGCCTTCTGAAGCGGCTTTTAAATGGCCCTGGCAGGTGAAAACCGAGCCAGTGCAAGCCGTAAAAGGTATTACGGATACCAAAGCTGAAGTGAATCAAGATAGTTTAAAATCGGGCTTAGCTAAAGTACGTAGTTGGGAAAATTTAGTAGAAGCTAAACCTCCTCGCTTAAATCAAAAAATCCAACTGGAATTTACAGACAAAGAACTACTGGCCATACTTCAAAACGCGGCCAATAAATTAAAAACTGGCACAGTGGAGCCGAGAAGCGTAAAACTTACTATCTCTGGCGATAAAATAACCATCAAAACCCGAGTACTTAAACCAACTAAATTTAATCTGGAATTACAAATCAACGCCAAAGTTAAAGATGGTAAATTAGAACCGCAAATAGTATATGCCAAAGCTGGTATAATTAAAGTCAAAGGCCATGTGGTAGAAAAGTTGGCTAAAGAAATTTTTGGTGACAAGTGGCGTGAAGAATTAAATCGCCCGAGCTTCATTTGGGATTCAGTAATAATTAAAAATGATAAAGTAGTGGTCGCAGGTCATACACCACAACCAAAAGTTAAGGGTGTAAAGAAACGGCGATAGCACTATTATAAATACCCCACTCATTCGAGTCTGAGCCTGAGGGCTCATCCCTCACCACTCGGCCTTGAGCTCGAGGCCGAAAGGGAATCGAAGACCTAACCTCCCCTGAAAAGGGGAGGAATTTATTTTTTTATTTTATTGACCAAAAGACAAAAATCAGCTAAAATAATAACGCTTTAATCCGTTATATTATTTAATTTATGTGGCAAATTATAAAACTTAAAAAGGTCTGGATTCCGGCAATAATCTTAATCTTGATTATTGGTGGAGTTTGGTATGGTAAAAATCAAAGCCAAAAACCTGTTTATACCACTGAAATTGTTTCCAATCAAACCATCAAACAAACTGTCAGTGCCACAGGTACTTTAAAGGCGGCTGAAGATATTGATTTGGGATTTAAAACTAGCGGCAAACTAAGTTGGGTAAATGTAAAAGTGGGTGACAATGTACGAGCTGGTCAAATACTAGCCAGTTTAGAAAGTCGCGATGTGCAAGCCAGTGTATTATCGGCTCAAGCGAATTTAGCTAAATTGCAAGCTGGCGCGCAAAGCGAAGATATTGCGGTAACTCAAACCAGTGTAGATGCGGCTCAAACCACACTCGAGAACGCCCGTGAATCATTAGTTAATACTAAATCTAGCCAAAACCGCGCAGTAAGTAATGCTTTAGCTCAATTAGTTGGTTTACCAGCCCAAGCGCTACCTGCCAAATGGAATATTTCCACCGCCACACTTAGCGTGAGTGGAACTTATACTGGTAGCGAACTTGGTACTTATACAATAAGATTTGATAATCCAGCTAATTTAATGTATTCGGTTTATGGTTTGGAAAACGTAATTGGTACTGAAGGTAGTCGCACTACACCAACTGCTTTTGGTACACATGGTTTAAAAATTCAAATTTCAACTAGTGGCACTATAGTAGCTGGTGATACTTGGACAGTAGAAATTCCTAATACCGCAAGCACAAGTTATGCAACTTACCAAGCCGCTTATGAAGCCGCGCTCACTACCCAAAAACAACAAGTGGAAGCGGCCGAAGCAACAGTGCGTTCAGCTGAACAAGCACTCGCTCAAACCCAAGCTCAATTATCTTTTAAACAAGCGCCAACTCGTAGTTATGATATCTTGTATGCCGAAGCACAAGTTAATGCCGCACGCGGCAGTCTAGCCCAAGCTCAAGCCAATTTATCTGACCGAACTTTAGTTGCTCCCACAGCCGGCCTTATTACTAAAATTAATAATCAAGTGGGTGAATCAGTCACTGGTGCCGCACCAATTATTGTACTGCTCGCTCAAGGTGATTATGAAATTAAAGTTAAAGTTCCTGAAGCTGATATTGCCAAACTGCAAATTGGCCAAGCAGTTGATATTTCTTTTGATGCTTTCACACAATCAGAAAAATTTATCGGCCATATTAGTTTTATTGATCCGGCCTCAACTATAGTAAGTGATGTAGTTTACTATGAAATTACCATTAACCTACCTAGTACCGATGCCAGAATGAAACCGGGCATGACGGTAAATTTAGAAATTGCGACGGCTGAAAAAAATAATGTTCTAACTATTCCGAGTCGAGCTTTGCGCTACGAAAATAATAAAACTTATGTTGATATTTTAAAATCTGATGATGTAATTGAACGCAAAGAAATTACCATCGGTCTTTTGGGCGACGCCGGCTTAACTGAAGTGTTAAGCGGACTTCAAGCCGGCGATAAAGTAATAACCAGAATTTCCAATGGTAAATAATAAAACTAACTTAATAGAAATAAAAAGTGTAACCAAAGACTATACCAATGAAGAGGTAATAACCTCCGTACTTCGGGGTATGTCTTTTGTTATTACTAAAGGTGAATTTGTATCTATTATGGGGCCATCGGGCTCAGGCAAATCAACTCTCATGCACATTTTAGGATTTTTAGACCGCGTAACAAGTGGGGAATATATTTTTCAAGGCAAAAATGTAGCTATTTTTTCCGATGATGAACTGGCTGTTTTGCGCTCACAGGCCGTTGGGTTTGTTTTTCAACAATTTAATTTACTACCCAAAACTTCAGTTTTAGATAATGTAAAATTACCACTGCTCTACGTAGAAATGAGTGAAGCCGAGCGTAATGAAAAAGCTGTAGCGGCCGCCACCGCAGTTGGACTTGAGCACCGACTCAACCACTTATCAAATCAATTATCAGGCGGCGAAAAACAACGTGTGGCCATGGCACGGGCTTTAGTAAATAATCCGGCGGTAATTTTTGCTGATGAACCAACTGGTAATTTAGATTCTAAATCAGGCGCCCAAGTTATGGATTTGTTAGATAAATTAAATGAACAAGGTCATACTATTATTTTAGTCACTCATGAAACTGCCACCGCCAACCACGCCCAAAGAATTTTAAAATTAAAAGATGGAGAATTGGTAGGAGATGAGTTAGTATCAGAAGCTATGCGCCACGCGGCACTGGAAGGAGAATTGAAGTAGAATCACTAATAACTAATTTCAAAAAATCCTAAATCCTAATGTCTAATTCCCAAATAAATTTTAAAATCCTAATAC
>JBBTZY010000167.1:0-2799 GCA_038061115.1 Patescibacteria group bacterium
GTATACATATTTCTATTTTAGCATAGGTGGAGGACTTTTGAAAGAGGTCTATTATATCTCTTGGTAAAAAGGCAGTGGCTGAAGCGAAAAAAGAAGCAGATATTAAAGTTGCTGAAGCGACCAGAGACACGGAAATTAGTGTTTCTAACGCCGCGAAAGAAGCGGCTACAGTAAAATCACTAAATGAAGCTTTAATTGCAGAAGCTGAAAAAAATCGCGATCTTAAAAAAGCAGAATACAAAGTTGAGCGTGATACAAAGGAAGCTGAGGCTGACACAGCTAAGGCAATTGCCACAGCGAATCAGGAAAAAACCCTGAAGATTAAACAAGCGGAACGAGATGCCGCAGAAAAAGAAGCGCAGTTACAAGTTGAAGAAAAAGAAGGTGCACGTGCCGAAGCTCATTTGAAGGCAACGGTTATTAAGCAAGCTGAAGCAAATAAACAGGCAATGGAAATTAATGCTGAGGCTGCCCGTAAAAAACTTGAAATTGAAGCTGAAGCAGATAAAAAGAAAGCAACTGTGAATGCTGAAGCTGATGGTGAAGCTATGAAGCTTAGAGCTCTTGCTAAGAAAGCTGCTGACACCGATGAAGGTGAGGGGTTAAGGGCAAAACTAACCTCTGAAGCAGAAGGAAAGAAGGCCGGCTTGTTGGCCGATGCTGAAGGTACAAAAGCCAAGCTTCTTGCCGATGCTGAAGGTGAAAAAGCGAAGTTGCTTGCTATCGCCGAAGGTCGCAAACAATCACTTCTTGCTGAAGCGTCTGGTGTGGAAGCTATGCAGAAAGCAATGGAATCAATGAGCGATCAAGCAAAATTGATTCTCATTCTTGACCGTTTACCGATTCTCATTGAACAAACCGGTGAAGCTGGAGCAAAGATTATGGAAAGTATCTTCAAATCAGCCGGCGCCGGACTCAGTAACGTTGACAACATCAACATTGTTGATATGGGTAGTGGTAAAGACGGCAATGGTAGTGTTGAACGTATGTCAATGCTGATTCCCAATCTCGTCTTCAAAATGTTCGCCCAAATGAAGGCAATGAATATGGACATTTCTGGTCTGCTTGAAAAAATAGGTATCAAAACCGAAGATATTGAGCGGATGTTCCCAGGGCTCAACACAAAGTCCGATGAAAAAAAGTCAACCGTAGTTGAAGCTTAAGGAGATATCATGAAATCGGTTAACACCACAACCAGAGATAAAGTTGGTGATGGTACATTAGGATCTATTCAAGTAATTTTTCCGGTTGTTTTAAACCCAAAACCAAAAGCACTTGTTGTACATTGTGCCGATGTAAGGTTTCGAAAAGCGTTTCGAAATTTTATTGAAGGCGATAGTGCTACGGGATGTCTTGGTTTTAAGGAAGATGAATATGTCAACTTGGTGATTCCTGGTGGAGTAAGTTCTTTTACTGATGTGATAACACTACCTAAGCAATTTAAGGTAGCTAAGGATCAGATTGGGTTCTTGCTTAACCATTTTCCAACAATCGATACGGTAATTTTAATAAACCACGAAGATTGTGCCGCTTATAAATTCTTGCAGGAAAAAATAGGTAGTATGTTCTTACGACGGTTTGTTTCATTACTTGATCGTCAAAAAGTTGATCTTGTAAGTGCTGCCAAAACTGTTCTGGAAATGGATTTCGTCAAAGCCAATGTTCGGCTTTTTATGGCGAAGTTTGCCAACCCGGAACATACTCAAGTGGCATTTAATGAAATCACCGTAACAAAATAAGGCTACGTAAGTAGCTGAGTTAACCGTTGCAATTTTTGTATGGAAATACAAAGGTTGTGACGGTTTTTTATTTTTGTGATATTGCCAAAATTTGAATTTTTGTTAATATTAAAATATGTCTACTCGAGAACAACAAGAATTGCAAAGTCGGCGGGAGCATTTGGAGGCCTGGCGCGCTTTAGGTTTTGCTTTGTATCCAGCGATTTTTAATAAGGAACATTCAACCGCTGATATTTTAGCTTTGGCCGATGGTAAAGATTTGCCAATTTTAGAAGGTGCTGAAGTACCAAAGTCGGTAATAGCTACATCAGCTGGGCGACTTATGACAATTCGTCCACACGGGCAATTGGTTTTTGCGACCTTACAAGATACAGCCGGAAAAATCCAAGTGGCTTTTTTAGAATCAGCTTTAGATAAAAAATCTTGGGAACTGGTGAATTTATTTGATATGGGTGATATTGTCGGCGTGAGTGGACCATTAGTTAAAACCAAACGCGGCGAAATTACTATTTTAGCAACTTCAGTTACACCACTTTCAAAATGTTTACATCCACTGCCTGAAAAATGGCACGGGCTTAAAGATATTGAAGCGCGACTTAGGCAACGTTATTTGGATTTAATGACGAGTGCTGAAACGCGCGAACTATTTATTAAAAAGGCCAAGTATTGGCAGGCGGCACGAGAATTTTTTACCAAGACAAATTTTATGGAAGTGCAAACTCCGGCCCTTGAAGCAATTCCAGGCGGAGCCGATGCTAATCCATTTATTACTCATCACGATGCTTTGGATCAAAATTTTTATTTACGCATCTCTTTAGAACTGCCACTTAAACGTTTGCTGGTTGGTGGTTTTGAAAAAGTGTATGAAATTGGCAAAGTGTTTCGTAATGAAGGTATAGATACCGAACATCTACAAGATTACGATACTTGCGAATTTTATTGGGCGTACGCTGATTATAATAATTTAATGGATTTTACTGAAAAGTTATATCAGTATATTGTGGAAGTCGTATCGGGCGGACTTAAAACAGTTTACGATGGTAAAGAAATTAATTGGAGT
>JBBTZY010000167.1:2809-7077 GCA_038061115.1 Patescibacteria group bacterium
TTGGAGTGGTGCTTGGCCACGTAAAGATTATTTTGAATTGATTAAAGAAATTTCTGGTGAAGATTTGGCCGGTGTGACTGAAGTTGCGGATTTGCAAAAACTTTTGCAAAAATACAAAGTGCGTTATGACGAAAATATGGGCGCGGGGCGCTTGATAGATTTATTTTGGAAAAAATTAGTGCGTCCAAAAGTTCTGGGGCCATTATTTTTAATTAATCACCCAATAGAAGTATCGCCACTAGCTAAAAAGCACGATACACTAGCTGGACGAGTACAAAGAATGCAAGTTATTGTGGCGGGCTCTGAGCTTGGCAATGGCTGGTCTGAGCTAAATGACCCATTTGATCAACGGGAGCGTTTTGAGGGACAAATGAAGCTTAGGGAAGCAGGGGATGTGGAAGCGCAAATGATGGATGAGGACTTTGTAACCGCGCTTGAATACGGTATGCCGCCCGCGGCTGGCTTTGGCCTTTCTGAACGCTTATTTAGTTTTATTGTAGATAAACCAATACGGGAAACTGTTATCTTCCCGCCAATGAGGAGTAAATAATATGAGTGTAAATTCAATTATTAGATGCATTGATTCTCCAATCACAATGACGCAATTAAAAGAAATTGCGGCGGAGCGATTTGGTGATATGGTAAAAGGCGTAGTTGATGTAGAGCTTAAAATAATGGCACTCGGCGGTGAATTGCACGCTGATGAAGAAGCGTATTTATTAGAAAAAGGTTCAAAGCAAGCCAACTTGTGGGGTATAAACATTTATGTTAGTGAACCATTACCACAAGCAATTGAATTTGATTCAATGATTAATGTTCGCCCTTCGCAAAATAATCGTTCACGCGCGGTAGAAGATAAAAATTTACAAGAACAAATTATTAGAATAGTTCAATCACTTATAATTTAGTTAATTCTTTCTAGATTCCCGCCTTCCTCCTTCGCTATAAAGCTACGGAAGGACAAGGCGCGGGAATGACAGGGAAACTAATTTTATGTCGCATTTAGATTTAGCCGCTGGTAAGTGGGAACAAATGTCTATTTCAGAACAGTTAGCTAACATTGGTAGTGAAGTTGGCCGGGCGTTAAATGCGCAAGCCAGTGGTAATACCGCACGCCAAGAATCAGCCCTAATTCGCGCTTTTGAATTGTTTGATTTAACAATCGGAAGCGCTAGTATCAGACCATCGGCTCGCCGTGAAGCCGCCCGAGCTCGGGAATTAGTAGTAGATTGGTTTTATGGTGGTAATGAGTATAAGACCAACCCGGAAATGTGGAATAAATATTTTAATGAATTTGCTGTAGTTGTCAACAGTAAACATTTTTAAACAATTTTTATATAAAAACAAATGAATACAGAATCAACCAGCGCTATAATCTACGGAGTATTTCTAATAATATTAGGATTAGTGTATTCTAGGGAGAAATTTATTAGGCAAATACTTGATTTGGGTAATAAACTAAGAAGTGCTCCCAAAGAACCCGACCCAACTACCATAAAATTAAATCGGGCGATTGCTTGGTTAATGATATTGCTCGGCGCTTTTTGGATTCTAATGGTTTTTATTCGTTAATTTTTAAAATAAAAAATATGGGCAGATTTAAATTTTTGAGCCTAAGTATTAGAAAAGCATTTTTGATTTTAGATTTGGTGATTTTTGCCATTGTTATTCAATGGCAAAAGTATACTGCCTTTAGTTTTTTTGATTATCAAACAATTAAATGTCAATTACCAATTAAATATCCGGTGATACTAAATAATGGTGTATGTATTACACCCGCGGATGTAAATTTTATTGGCATAGCCAATACTGTAGTACTAGCTTATATAATTGCGGTGATTTTAGATAACACTGCAAAAAAATATAAAGTGCTAGAAATGGTAATTGATTATTTTTTGTTAATAGCAACTTTCATAATTACAATACTGGCTTTGTATCAAATTATTACTCGAGGTAATTTAATATGACGCGCGACGATGCTTGGGTACTAGTACAAAGTAAAGTACAAGGTAATTTTTTGCGTACGCACTTACTAGCTTCGGAAAGCATAATGCGAGCACTAGCTCGTTATTTTAATGCAGACGAGGAAATGTGGGGTCTCGCTGGGCTTACACACGATATTGATTGGGAATTAACTGAATCTACTCCAGAACAACATTCTTTAGTCGGTGCGCAGTGGTTACAAGAAGCAGGACTTGCACCAGAAATTGTACAGGCAGTTAAAGTGCACAATCACACGCATGGATTTGAACCCGAAACACTAATGGAAAAATCTTTGTGGTGCGCAGAAGAATTAACTGGTTTAATTATTGCCTGCGCCTTTGTTCAGCCCGATAAAAAATTAGCCAGCGTAAAAGTTTCGTCAGTTAAAAAGAAATTTAAAGACAAATCATTTGCTTCGGGTGTGAATCGGGAAATTGTAGCGAAATGCGAAGCAATGATTGGCTTAACACTAGATGAGTTGATTGATGTTGAACTAAGGGCAATGCAGCAGATAGCATCAAATTTAAATCTTTAGTTTTCTATTATTAATCAATGGCCTTATGGGGGAATTAATTGAAAAAAAATTTAATTATTATTCTATATTACTGCTAATTGGTGGGGTTGCTGGCGCAATTGATACTGTACTCTTTTGGGTTGCCCTTGATAAAAATGTTGATTTTGATATAGTGTATTACTCGTTTAACTCATTGCTTGTTATTGTATCAGCTATTAAATTAATGGAATTAAAAAGAAGTGGATTTATATTATTTAAAATCACACTAGCCTCGGTTTTTATAAGTCTCTTGATACCAGGATATCTAGACAATTTAATATATCCTATAAATAATTTATTTTTATCTACAATTCTTATCAGTATTGCTAGCTGGTCTGATTATCACTTTGCTCCTATAGGTATGGTATTGTTTTTGGGTGGCATATTTTTAAACCTATCCGTCATAAAGGAATGGAAAAGGTTAGCAGTAAATTAAAAAAATAATCAAAGTGGGTAGTTTATCAGATAGTTTTTAGTGAGAGATTGCTTCGTCAGCCGATTGTCCGCCAGTTGGCGGATCGGCCTCCTCGCAATGACATTTTTATTTTTATGGCTAACAACAAATTACACAGTGTAACAGTAGTTGCAGTTATCAGGAATTCAACTGGTAAGTATTTAGTTTTGAAACGAGCCGAGCATGAATTGGCTTACCCAGATATGTACACTTTTCCGGGTGGAAAAATAGAAAGCAACGATACAGTAGAAGAAACTTTAATCAGAGAGGTTCGGGAAGAAGCAGGTCTTGCACTTAAACCGGGTAAGATTTTACTTAAAGATAAAAGTTTTATGCGACCCGACGGACAAACAAGTAAGGTTTGGTCGTACTTATGCGAAGTGGAAGATGATTCAAAAGTAGTAATTGACCAACATGATTTTACTGATTACCAATGGGTGAGTTTAGTTGACCTACAAAACATTAAACATGTTGGTATTGAAGAAGAGTTGAAAAAAGCTGAAGAAATTGCTAGTATGGGCATATCGCTTAGTAAGCTTAAAACTATATCAGTTAGAGTAGATTAATATGCTAGACATTAAATTCATCCGTGAAAATCCGGAAATAGTCAAACAAGCGGTCTTAAATAAGAATGCTAGAGTTGATATTGATGAGCTTTTAAAAATAGACGCGGAAGCTCGTACTGTTCAAGTTGAATTAGAACAAAAGCGTGCGGAGCAAAAACAAAAGAGTAAAGAAGTACGAGGTGAATCAACCGAGCTTAAAACTTTAAAGAATGCGATACAGAGCTTAGGAAAAACTTATAATGAACTAGCCGACAAACTTCAAGAGTTGATGTATAAAGTTCCCAATATTCCATTTGATGATGTGACAATTGGTAAATCTGAGGATGATAATGTAGTAGCTCGTGAAGTAGGGGAGAAACGAAAATTTGATTTTACCCCCAAAGATTATTTAACTCTGGCTGAAGATTTAGATATTATTGATGTTAAAACTGCCGCCGAAGTTTCCGGCAGTCGTTTTGGATATTTAAAAGGCGATGCCGCCTTACTTGAATTTGCACTTATTCAATTTGGATATTCAATTTTAACAGATTCCAATGTATTAGCTAAAATTGTTGAAACAAATAATTTAACAGCCATAAACACTAAACCATTTGTGCCGGTAGTGCCACCAGTTATGTTACGCGAAGAAGTGTATCGCAAAATGGCGCGACTTGATCCAAGCGACGATCGTTATCATATACCGTCGGACGATTTGTGGTTGGTTGGCTCAGCT
>JBBTZY010000168.1:0-3037 GCA_038061115.1 Patescibacteria group bacterium
CAATAACGACGCAGAGGCCTTACCAGCTCTCAACACGGTTATTTTAGCTTCATTATATAAAGCATCTGAATCCTCATTACCCATACCACTAACTAAAGATTGGGCTGGTTTATTGGTAACATCTAAATTATAATCGGGCTTAGCTTGCTCGCGTAAGTAAGAAACCACTCGCTCAATTTCGACATCGCTAATAAAAGCGGCTTGAAGGCGTTTGGGTTTAGAAAGTTCAGCCGAGATAAATAATGAATCACCACGACCCAGTAATTTTTCTGCACCAGAAGTATCTAAAATGGTCCGTGAATCAGTACCCGAAGCCACTGCAAAAGCTACTCGACTAGTAATATTAGCTTTTATCAAACCGGTAATTACATCCACCGAAGGGCGTTGTGTGGCTACAATTAAATGAATACCCACCGCCCGCGCCATTTGCGCCAATCGTATAATGGCGGCTTCAACCTCGGAAGCTGATACTGCCATTAAATCAGCCAACTCATCTATTATCACTAAAATATAAGGCATGGCTTGATCAGGATATGCTTGGTTGTAACTTTGTAAATTTCTTTTGGCCACACCCGATAATACATGGTACCGCCTGTCCATTTCCCCTACTACCCATTTAAGCGCATTGATAGTTTTATTTACCTCAGTAATTACTGGTGTGAGTAAATGTGGAATATCATTATACGATGCCAACTCCACGCGCTTAGGATCAACCATAATTAA
This sequence comes from Patescibacteria group bacterium, assembly GCA_038061115.1. GTDB lineage: Bacteria > Patescibacteriota > Patescibacteriia > Veblenbacterales > UBA10138 > JBBTZY01. Next base: position 724 of record JBBTZY010000168.1, read on the forward strand.
TTTCATTTCATCTGGTGAATTGGTATAAAGTAAAGAGATGATGATGCTATTAATACAAACTGATTTACCAGAACCAGTGGCGCCAGCAATAAGTAAATGTGGCATTTTAGCAATATCGGCCACAAATGGTAGCCCAGCTACATCTTTTCCAATCGCGCCAGTTAAATTAGAAGTGCGCTGTTTAAATGTTTCTGATTCTAAAATATCACGAAGCCCAACTGTAGCTACAGTTTGATTGGGCACTTCAATACCAACTAATGATTGCCCAGGAATTGGCGCCTCAATTCGAATAGGGTGAGCTGCGAGAGCCAAAGCTAAATCATTGGAAAGGGTCGTAATAGAAGATAATTTTACACCTTCCGATGGCGCTAGTGTATACTGTGTAACAGTTGGGCCAACATTTACTTTACCCATCGTAACTTCAATCCCAAAATTTTGTAAGGTGTGTTGAATTTTTAATTTACTGGCTTCGATATCGCCGGCACTGGGCTTACCGCCTCGCACTTCCAACAGTTCAATTGGAATTTGAATTTTGCGAATTCGCACTGATTTAACTTCCAATAAAGTAGCTTGTTTGCCAGTGCCAGAAAGTGAACGATTTTGAAATATTTTTTTAAGTGGAGTTAAGGTATTTGACTCTGATTCTAATTGAGGTGTGGCGGCTGGTTCAGACGCAGTTAAAGTTGAATCAAATGATGCGTTGCGCCTTGGCAATTTAATTAATATTTTTTTATAAACTCCAAATAAATTTTTAAGCGAAGTTTGAAATAGTAATAATAAACCAGAAATTACCAAAGCTACCAAAATTACTAAACCGCCACCATAACCTAAAGCATTAACTAAAAATTTACTTATCCAAAATCCTAAATAACCACCGCCCTCACCTACTGAGGCTAAGGTGCTCCACGAAGCAATTGGCCTTATAAAATGAAATAATCCGGTTATACCCAAAGTTAATAACACCCCACCAATATTTTTAGGTAGTTCAAAACTAGCGGTAGGTTGCAGTAAATACCAACCAATAATCATAAAAACTACTGGCACTCCCAAAGCCACCCAACCAAAAATTAAACGAAGCAATGATTCTAATTGATCACCTAAAAAGCCGGCTTTGCCTAAGAAAGCCAACACTAAAATAAGCGCCACGGCAAACAAAAAAACTACCGTAAGTCCATGCCGTGTGGCAGGATCAATCGCCGGTTTTATTTCCAAATCTTCTATTATTTTATCTTTGGGGGTTTTACCCATAATCTTCTCTTATATTATACCTAATATTGACAAATACTGCCAATTTTGCTAAACTAAAGTATAATAAAAAATAAAAAAATTCACTAAAAATCAACAAAATACACAAGAAAGGACATTTACAATGTCATCAACAATAATATATATTGCTTTTGTAGTTATAGTGGGCAAATTAATGCTTTTACTCGAAAAAAAACTATCAGGTAAATACAAAAAAACTGTGGCGAGTGCTATATCCATCACGCTATTTTTAATTGTCTTACTATCGCCCATCTACTACGAATACCCCAATTATGGTTGGTCAGAAGTAATAACCTTGGAGCATGGAAGAGTAGTAAAACATACTTATGGTACACCATGTTTTGAGTGGGGTGGAAAATTCTCTAACTTACCAACTACTAGTACTCCCCTCTCTGGTACAATACAACCAATTACTAATAACCCGAAGGTAATGAGATTAACTATTAATATTAATACTTTAATCACTAACCCAGATTCTTTTTATAAGGATCAAAACCGCATGTCTGCACTTAGTGGCAGAAGTAGTGATTATACAACTAATGAAATGAGTTACTATGATCTCGTTATTGGTACCAAACCAGTTATACAAAGAATTGTGGCTAGTCATCTTAACCAATTTATGTATGAACATTCAAAAGACTTAACCATCTTTTTTAACCCACTAGATAAATCGCAAAACGATGAGCTAGCTAAATTAGTTATTCCTTATTTAAACAAAAGGTGTGCTAGTGATGGTATAACTACAAGTTTTAAAAGTTTTTCTATAGAATAATTCTTTGAAAAACCAAGTGCTCTTAGTTCCAATTTTAACCGATTGGAACTTTTTTATTTATTCAAACATAGTTAATTTGGTATATACAAAACCCAGCCGAAATATTTCCGACTGGGTTTGTTGAAGATACAAAGTATGATTTTAGGAATTGGGCTTGAAAATTTTGAACATCTTTATCTTTGGGAGTTTTGCCCATAATCTTCTCTTATATTATACCCAATATTGACAAAGCCCGCGACAAGCCCCAATGCTTGGCATTGGGGAGTCAGAGCGGTC
>JBBTZY010000169.1:0-5651 GCA_038061115.1 Patescibacteria group bacterium
CCAGTAGGAGTATTTTTGCATAACTAATTGACATTTTTAAATGAAACTGTATAATAAAACTAAAACTAATCCCTTTAAAAATTCAACCAATTGGAGAAAATATGACCACCAAACCTAAAATATTGTTAGTTAGTAGAAACATAAGCAAACTAACTATATGAAGTAAAGAAATTATTAAAAACAAATTATCAAGTGCTTTATAAGTGCGTATCAGGCACTACTGAACCACTTGAAGTACGCGAATCTAATTGCGACATTGTAGTCGTTATTGGTGATCACGTAGATTTAAGTGATTGGGCGTGGTATATGACCACAATGGGGAAAAAAGTTGTGATAATATCAGATACTATCACTCACCCCATACTATTTGTAAATACAGATAAAATTGAAAATCTGTTGCCGAAAATAAAACAAATACTATGGGAAGTAAAACATCCGGCTAAAAAAATTGAAATCAATTCTCGTGTCAAGAAAAAAGAATACACTACAACCGTATCGTTATTTTTTCCAAAATATAAAAACGATTATTCAATGACAGCTTTTTTATTCCATCGATTTTTAATGCGTGGCCTTGGCCTAAGGAGTTTAATCAATGCTTTTCCCGAATTAAAGCCAGTACCATTAATTGTAAGAAACGTTTTGAGTAGTTTTAAATCTTATTTGTACAGTAAAGTAGAAATAATAACTACAGACAAAAAATACGTCATTGTGGTAATTAAATGTCTATAAAATAAATCTAATTCACTCTCAAAGTCCGGTACTCTATGTTCGGACTTTTTTATTTTCTAACAAATCAATAATAATTTTACGGGCTTGCGGTGTAACAAAATTTTCAGACACATCACTAGCCCAAAACTAATCTTTTTTATTGCTGCCAAGGCGACTGCCAAACAGTAATTTTATAAAAAAAATACCGGGCCTTCTAATTGGGCCCGGGATAGTACCTGATCGATCTCATTAAAGCGCAAAGGTACGTCCGCTTCAATAATATCCCTATTCTTCCCTCACAAGACTGGGAAACGTCTTTGTGATGACCTAGCTGTCCGCTATGACTAAAAGCCCGCTAAGCGACTTTCAGTATTTGCTATATTATCATACTCTATAAAATATGTCAAGCAGACGTGCTTTACTTGGTCTAGATATTTAAAATTAAGTCAAAACAATAATAATCCATACAAAATCCATTTTTGTGTTTTTAATGGCTTTTTATTAACCAATCTAAGAATACCCCGAAGCTCTCCTGCGACTGGGTAATTTATTTTTTAGTAAATCAATAATAATTTTACGGGCTGGTTGGGTAATAAAATCTTGTGGCACTTCACCAAGTCCAAACCAACGCCACTCAGAAAAATTAGCTGGCTCCATCAATCGCGGAGCTTGCTTAGTTTGGCATAAAAATAAAAATACTTTATCACAATCTAAATAACCATTAAGTTCAGCAATATATTCTAAAATATCTAACTCATTTATACCAATTTCTTCGTAAACTTCACGGCGCAAAGCGGTTTCAATTGTTTCGCCATCATTACACCTACCACCCGGACAAGTCCAAAATACCTCACTCTCAGAATAATGACGCTTACCCAGCAAAACTTTGCTAGCTTGAATAATAACCGCTACTGGACAAGTTTTACTATCCCCTATTTATTGCAATATATTTTGTAGCATTTTTATACCTTATTAAAACTAACTGCCAATGTATGGGCCACCACTTTAATTATACGCTTTAATTTTTTTAAGATTTATTTCAACTTCCTGAACTAACTCATTATTTATAGCTTCTTTAATGATAGTCAATTTCTCATAACTTTTTTTTAAATATCTACCCTTATTTGTACCTAAAGCTTTCCAAATATCAAATTTATTTTCTAATTCCATCAAAATTGACTGGCGATTGTGCAACATATCAGCTGCACATATGGCCTTTGTATTGTTATCAGATTTTTTTAAATTATATTTATATAATTTAAATTTTTCCTTATTTGAAGTAATTTTATTATTTTCTGTTACACCTAACACCATAGTAGAAATTCGTTTGCCAAATCGCTTACGTATGTCAATTTCAGAAAATTTAGTGTCTTCTATAACATCATGTAAAATTCCAACAATAACAACATCTTCTGAATAGCCATATTTTAATAAAATAAAGCCAACCGCAAATGGATGCACAATATATGGGGTAATACCATCAGCTCTTTTTTGTCCATGGTGAGCAATTGCCGCAAAATTTAAAGCTTTTAGTAATTTAGGACTCATAAATACTTTTTTTCTAACATTTCAAAAGTTTTAGGCCAAACAGTTTTAGCTGAAGGTATTAATTCAAATTCAGGAACTGGTGTTATAAGAAATTCCTTGACACTTTTTAGCGACAACCATTTCATATCAGCTACTTCTGTTGCATCAATTTTAAATTTATTTGTAATTTCTTTTTCTACCAACGCGTAATAAATATTAAATCTACGCACTTGCCCATCAGTATGATTAAAATCAGTGGTAAATAAAAAATGAGGACTATAATCATTTACTTTTAACCCCAACTCTTCTTCAACCTCACGTACCAAAGTTTGTATTGGAATTTCACCCGCTTCTGCCGTGCCAGTAACAGTTGGCCCCCATACTCCAGGATGTAAAGATTTTGCAAGCGACCTTTTAGCTAACAAAATTTCATTTTCTTTATTAATTAACCAAAGTACCGCGATTTCCATCATAAAATATAGTTAGTTTTTAAAATTTAAAATTTCAAAAACTTTATCTCTCAACTTTTCAAACTTTAAATAGCCAGCTTTTTTATTGAAATGTCCGGCGTTTGGTACAAAATCCAAATTAATACCTAAATGTTTTGCCAACTCCTCACCATTACCCAACGAAACAAATGGATCGTTATCAGATTGAAACACGCTAAAATAATTGGCCTTAGTTTTTATTAAATCAAAATTAAAATCAAAACCGGAAAATGCGCTATCGCGGTCATAATTTAAAATTGGCCTCACGCCAATTGGTGTGCCAGTAAGAAATACTGCTTTGATGGGCTTTTCTAATTTTTCAAGCACCCGCAAGGCAAAAACTCCACCTAAGCTATGGCCAATTATAATAGCATCCTCGTTTAAAAACTCCTCATAATTTTTAAATACCTCAAACCACTCCCCTATTTTGGCCGCTACAACAGGCGGGGTTGGAAATTGCGGCACAAAAACTTGGCAACCTTTTTGTTCTAATTCTTGTTTTAACCACGGAAACCAATTTTCTTCGGGATACCCTTCCGTGCCGTGAAAAATAAAAACGTTGATAGGCATATTTTATATAGAATTATAATTTTATATAAGTAAAAACTTTAATCACACAACAAACATTCGCAAGGTTTATTCTTTAGAATCTTTTTTTGCTCTTTAGCGGTATTAATAAATATCTGTTGACTGCTTGAACCGCTGGCTAATTTTTTATCAAGATAAGAATGGTGCTTGTATCCACGACGAATAAAATCTTTTACCAACGATTCGTGTCTATTGTAAAGCGCTTTAGTTTTACCAACCCAACGCAATGTTTCCGGATGTCTTGAATATCCACCTTTGGCACCATGCTTGGTTAAAATATTCCATAAGCCATGAAGTTCACGGTGTTCAGCAAGTAAATGTTTTCGACATAAATGTTTTGGATGTATATCCCAAATACGCATAAATTTAGACTAATTAAGAACTAAAAATATCTAATTCCAAAGCAGCGTGATCGGAAATTTCATCTGGTAAAACTTGAAAATTAATGATTTCAATGCCATTGTCCACAAACACATAATCGGCCAATCTGTCGTTCTTAGTATACAAAGAGGTTCTGGTTGATGTTATTTTATACTCTTTAATTAAATTTCTCATTGGTAAATTTTCAATCATTTTTATGCATTCTGTATCCGAATTTAAATTTAAATCACCACAAATAATTTTTCTGCCTTCGTTTTTGTTCACTAATTCAATAATTCGCCTGCTTTGTTCTATTTTTGCCTCTGTATCTTTTTTAATACCTCCTTGCCATATTCCGTGGACATTAATTATTATAAAATCTAAAACTTTTATGCCCATGGCCGTACCGACAGAGATACGCCCAGTATAATCACTCCATTTTTGTTCTCGATCGTTGAGTGAAACACTATTTATAAAAGATTGTTTGTAAATTTTTTTTGCAAAACACGCAAGGCCAAACTCAAAGTCTAGTCCACTTGAATCCTCGCCATAGTAACTACCATCTGGGTACTTTGCAAAATAACCATAATGATTAGTGAGTATTTTACTTGTAAACTCGTAACTATTCTTTAATTCACCCCTACTTGTTCTACCATTTCCCCCTTTAAGTATTTCTTGAAAACAGAATACATCAACCTCTTGATTTTTTATTAAAAAATCACTAAACTCTTTATCACTTCTACTTCCCCACGTATTTAATATAATTATTTTCATAATTAATATAAAAAGCAACTACTTTATTTTAGCGATGTGTGCAACCAGCCCAACAACAAGGCCTGCGCATTCCGTTTTTAAGCTTCGAGAGCGCTTTCTTGATTCGAATACTTCGGGTTTCGGATTTCTTAGCGGAAATTACCCAACAAATCCATTCATTGCGTGCGAGTGGTGTAATATCTTTCCATTTTGCAAGCACGACTGGATTAGAAGCAATGCATGCTTGTAAATCTGCTGGCACTTTATGCGCTACACCCGCGGCAATTTCTTTTTTGGTCATAGTTTTAATTATTTACTACGAACTTTTTAAAATTCTCAAGAATTGCAGACCAGCCAGCTTTTTGCATCTCCGTGCTATTTACCTCTTCAGGATAAAATTCTTCTTCTATTTTCGTGGTGCCATTTCCCAAATCAGTGAAAATAATTTCGCATTCTCTGTGTTGATTCTCGCCATCAGCTTTATCCATAATGTATTTAATATTCTCAAACGGAGTGACATTTATATAGGTGCCGGTAAAATCAAAAGAGGCACTGCCATCTTTGGCAGACATTCTGGTTAAAAATCTACCTCCTACCCTTACATCATTTTCGGTATACGGACATTCCCAAGTATCGCTGGCAAAAGCCCAACCTTTGATACTTTCTGGGTTATTCCAATGTTCCCAAACTTTTTTGATATCGGCATTTATTATTGTTTCTACTTTTATTTTCTGCATATAGTTATTCTTAAGTTTAGTGTATCTCTTCCGCTTCTTTTCTTGCGTTAGAGTACGCGCACCAATCACAATACTCTCCAGATTCTGGTATTGCACCACTATCCAAACATTTTTTAATTTCAAACAAAGTTTTTTCTACCCAAGAATCATCGCCTTGGTGTTCAATTAAATTAACATCAAAATCAATTCGCTTATCAAATGCTTGCCTATCCATTTTCCCAGTACAATATACAAAGTATCCAATATCAGACACCTTTAGCCCATTCTGTCGCAAAAGCCACTGGTATACCTCCATTTGGCGTTTATAGCCATTCTGCCACTCTTTATCTAGTGCTTTCACAGCTTCATCTTTAGCCGTTGCCTTATAATCTACAACAATGTATTCGCCCTTCCCATTGATCCATAAATCATCAATCGCACCAGTTACCAAAAGTCCGGTTGGTTCGTGCAGGAATCTCACACCACCAAAATTTCGGCGCCATTCATCAAG
>JBBTZY010000170.1:0-15376 GCA_038061115.1 Patescibacteria group bacterium
CCTTTTTACCACTTATTTGGATACTAAACTATCACACTATTTGACAAGGAGCCGTCGTCAAGTGCTATTTTTGCTTAATTTAAGCCAAATTATTAAAAAATCAATAAAATCAAGGTAAAAATGAACTTAATAACTAAAGCGGTACTAGATAATAAAAGTTATCCACAAGGTAATAAAAAACCCATGTCAATCAAAACATGGGTTAAGGGATAATTATTTCTAACTTATCATACTTTTTTTAAAAACGAGATAATTTGTCTTTAGCAATTTGAACTATTTCCAACGCTTTAACAGCCGCATCACCTGTATAATTTTCTGGATGATTGAACAATTCCCTAAACTCTACTGGTATTTTTGACAATACACTTTCAACTTCAGGATCTTGCTCGGCAATTTCTTCAATTGCCTGAATAAGTGGAATGGATTTTGCTTGACTAATCGGCATAGCTCGTTCATTTACTAATTTATGAGCATCACCCAAATAACCATACATTTGTAAAGCCAAATAAATCGGCTCGGCTAAAATTACATTAGCGCTAAGCGTAAAATTTTTCTGGCAAGCAGCTTCATTCACAGTTAACCGCTCCAAAAATCTTTGACCAGCTTTATTCTTTTTTAACAAAGTGTTAAGTTGTTGGGTAAGATTAATCACAATGATTGGAAAATCCCGCATCAATGAACTGCCAACCAAATCGCGCTGATGATCGCTACTTAAAGTTTCAAGAACTTTGTTGAATTCGTTTTTGGTGCGCAACCACATACCTTCTAAATTTTCAAAATTTATCGGATTGCGTTTATGCGCCATAGTAGAAGATCCTACCTGACCAACTTCAAACGGCTCACCAATCTCTGCTATTTCCGTGCGCATTAAATGACGAGCATCGCGACCAAATTGACCAAGCGTGCCTGACAACATTGTACAACTGAACAAAAAATAACTAAGCGGTTCGGGTGGTAAGATTTGCGAGCTAATAGGTGCTGGCTTTAAACCAAGCTTTATTAACACTCTTTTTTCAAAAGATATTTCCCCGCATTTTTCAGCAATACCCAAACCGACTTGAGCATTGTGCGCGCCAACCGCTCCGGAAATTTTTCCCACTAGTTGATCGGCACACTCTTCCATTTTCATTGCAATATAAATCAAACGATGCAAAATATTCGCCAACCAAAAACCAACTGTGATCGGTAAGGCATGCTGACCATGAGTGCGGCCAATTTGCAAAGTATGCGCGTATTTTTCTACCAAACTTACAAGTATTCCACCAACCTCGCCAATTTTCGGTCGCAAAACTTTTTGATAAGCCCGCGAGAATTGTAAAATACGAGCTGTATCGAGTGGGTCGTAACTAGTGAGTGGCACATGAATCCAGCGACCAAGTGTTTTATCGCATATTCCTTGCGCTAATTTTACCCAAGCACGAATGTCATGTTTGGTAATTTTTCTTTCTATTTCATCAACTTGGGAGGTAGAAATATTTAAAACTAATGTTCTAATATCTGAACTTAATAAATTGTAATCAGCTCTAGATATTACACCAATGTCAAACAATGTTTCAATTGTGGCGAGCTCCACCTCACCAACTGGTCCAAATAAATAATCATATCCAAAAATTTCTACTAATTCTTGAGGTTGATATCTAAAATTACCCGGCAAACTTAAATTAAGTGTCATTATTTTTTCCTTTATATTATTGCGAAATTTTAAAGGGCTCATTTTTAATCCCTTAGTTTTTTATTTAATAAATTTATTCTGCCCTTACCTTAGTTTAAATAGATAAAAAAAGCAAGCTAAAAAATAGCTTGCCTAATATAATACCATACAACCTCAATAACCAAGTTTAGATAATTCTTCATTAACCACCTCTCGGTCATCCCACGCAATTTTTTGACCACGCGCCACACAAAGCCACTGTTCACTCCCCTTACCGGTTATTACCACTGTATCACCGGCTTCAGCTTTAATAAGCGCTTGTTTAATTGCTTCACGCCTGTCGGACACAATAAATAAATTTTCTCCCAAAATTTTCCCGGCTATTTTTGCACCTTCAGCCACAGCTTCTATAATCACGCGTGGATCTTCATCATACGGATCTTCATTGGTAATAAAAACTACATCAGCGTACTTGCCAGCCAGTTCACCTAAAATCGGCCGCTTAGCTTTATCTCGCCCACCACCACAGGAACCTAACACAACAATTAATTTATTAGGGTTAAGGGTGTGGGGTGTAGGGTGTAATTTTAATAATTTGTAAACTTCCTCAAGCGACTCGGCAGTGTGTGCATAATCAACTACTACATCAAATTTTTGTCCAAGCTTAACAAATTCCATTCGCCCTGGTGTGCCAGAAAAATTTTGTAGTGCTTCGGCCGCAGTTTTAACATCAATATCAAAAGCCGACACGCAAGCCACGGCCGCCAAAGCATTTTTAATATTAAATTCACCGCCGACTGGTAAATTAATTTTTTCATCACCAATTTTAAACACCGCTGAACTAGGTGTAACTTCTAAAATTTCACCAGATAATAATTTATCAGTTTTTTTATCTGGATAAACCAATTTCAACCCATAACCGATTTTTTGTCCAGCCGGAAATTGTAAAAAATAATTTGCCTCCGCATCATCTAAATTAATAATTGACGTACTGTTTCTAATTTTTCCAAGCAACTTAAACAACCGGCCCTTAGCGGCGCGATATTTTGTAAAACTACCATGCGCTTCAATATGTTCCGGAGTTAAATTAGTAAAAACTCCTACTTGATAATTCAAACCCAAATGCCGCCATTGTGCGAGCGCTTCTGAAGATGTTTCCACCACCGCGTACTTACATCCCGCTTGTACCATTTGACGTAAAACTTTTTGGAGTTGCACGCGACTTGGGGTAGTCATTTTTAAATTATTCAACCAAGTTTTATCGTTAATTCCCCACAACGCGGTAGAGAGCAATCCAGTTTTAAAACCAGCCGATTGCAAAATATGCCAAATCATGTGACTAGTGGTAGATTTTCCTTTCGTACCAGTAACCCCAATCACAATTAATTTTTTACCCGGAAAACCATAAAATAAACCAACCACACAAGCGGTTAGAAAGTGGTAAAGTGATAGTAATGATTTCGGCGTAAGTTTACGCGCCAAACTTTTAAGTAACATATTGAAGTTTTTTTAAATAACTTGCTGAGATATACTTATGAATTTTTTCAATCTCTCTGTTTTTGGGTTGGTGAGAATATCGCTCGTTCCTTCCTCAACAATTTTTCCTTCGTCCAAAAATATTACCTTATCACTGATTTTGCTCGCAAAATGTAAGACGTGGCTCACAAAAATTATTCCAACGCCTTTTTCCGCAATTCGTTTAAGGTGACTAAGAATAAGATAGGATTGTTCAATATCTAAAGCGGATGTAACTTCATCAAGTAAAAGATATTTAGGTTTCAATAACAACGCACGCGCAAACGCCGCTCTTTGTCGTTGACCGATTGATACTTCATTTGGATATCTATCCAAAAATGGATCCATTTGAAACAATCCCACCACCTCATCAAAATATTTCGTATCAATTTTTCCTCTTAATGGAAGTGAGATATTTTCTCTGATTGTTAAGTGTGGCCAAATGAAAAGCTGTTGAAATACAACCGTTAAATTAGGATAGGGCAATTTCAAGTTTTCTGTTTGCTGTATGGGAAATCGATAATTATTTTCTCCGATTGCAAGAAAGCCAGAGTTTGGAGAATCAATTAAAGAAATTGCCCGCAATAAAGTAGTTTTTCCAGATCCACTGGGGCCGATAACGGAAATAATCTCTCCGCCTTCTAACGAAAGCGAAACACCTTTAAGTATTTCTCTACCATCAATTTTTTTAGTTATGTCTTTTGCGAGTAGCATATTATTTTTCAGAAAAGTTTCTCGTATATTTGCTTTTTAGCCAATATGCAAGAATATTGAGCGGTAAACAAATGGCAATAAAAAATAGAGCCAGTGCAGTATAAATCTCCACCGGCTTGTAGATAATGGAATTTATATGTTGTGCTACCCGAAAAATTTCCTGAACAGAAATTAAACTTGCGAACAAAGTTAATTGAAGCATACTAACTTGTAAGGTGAGAAATTGTGGAATTACTTGGCGAAAAATAATGGGAAATTTTATTTTTGAAAAAATCTCTTTTTCAGAAAGTCCACAAACTTTACCTGCTATTGCATATTGTTCAGGAAAGTCATTTAGTATATCTCTGATTATTTGTGCCACACCAACTATATTAACCAGAGATAGAGCAAACGCGGCAGTAATAAATGGCAGAATAACCACTCCTAGGATTTCTTGAAGCGGATAGTGAAGCCAGAATAAAAGTACCAAGATTGGAATACTCGCCAAAAGGAAAGAAAGAATTTTTAATATAAAGCCCGTGCTTTCTTTTTGGCGGTGCGCAAATACTCCAAAAAGAACTCCAAAAATCATACCTGATAGCCAAACAATGGCACACAAACCTAAAGTGACAAGAAGGCCTGATAGCAGGCCTTCTCTATAGCGAATAATTATGTCTATGACAGTGCCTAACATAAAAACTCATAAGCTAACGAGAGGGATTATATGGTTTTGAGACCGGATAAAATGAGTCAGGATATTTCTCGTATTTTTTTACTAACTCATCAGCAACACCACTATTCACCAATTCTCCAATAGCAGTGTTTATCATCCCCTCAAATCCACTTTGATTTTTAGGAACGACAATCGTATTACCAAATGATCTGATTGGATTATTAGGAACAATATTTTGGACAGAATTCGGATTATTCGCTAAAAATTCTTCGGCGATAATTTTTTCAACGAAAGTTAAATCAGCTTTTCCTGTTTTTATGCTCAAGAGTAGTTGTGATAGTTGAGTGTCTTGAGGAAGAGACAAAAGTTTTGCATTAGGGAATGAAGTGCTGGCAATTATTGACGACATTTCTCCGTCAACCACAGCAATGATAATGTTTTTGTTGTTAATTCTGTTTAGGTCAGAAAAACGATTGTCGCCGGGCTTGGTATAAACGCCAACAGTGCTAAAGTAGAGCGGAACGCTAAAATTGGCTCGTCTCGCTCGTGTTGCGCTTGGCCAGATACCACCAACTACCATGTCGTATCGCCCTACACCTAAGCCTTCAACCATAGTTCCCCAGCCAGTTTCTTCAGCCCAGTTTATTTTTAAGCCAAGATTTTTTCCAAGCTGTTCAACGGCATCATAGTAAATACCGGAAAGTTGGCCCGTATTCGGATTTTTTATCAAAGAAGGTGGATTGATAACATAGCCGATTTTGATCTCTCCTTTATCTAAAACTTTCGTCAACACGTCTTGGTTCGAGCTTGTACTACCGGAAAAAATCTTGGCTCCGATTAGAGAAACTATCAGCGCCACGATAACTACAAGCAAAACAGTTTTTGTATTGTTCATACGCATATTGTTAACTTATAAAAGTTATATTACTTTTTCGGTGCTGTGTCACCTGCCGCTGGTGCTGGCTCGTTAACTGCCGCACGCAAACTATCTAATTCTTTTTTAATATCTTGATTGGTAGGTTGTAATTCTAATACTTTTTCTAATTGTTGAATCGCTTTCACCTTGTCATTTAACTTTTGGTAAACCAACGACAACCGGTAGTGGGCTTGCGCGTGGTTAGGTACTAAACTAACAATATTCTTAAAGGCAACTTCAGCTTTACTATAATCAGCTTTATTAAAATACAAACTACCAAGCTCAAACAAAACATCAATATCACGCGGATTAAAAACTTTCATGCTTTCCAATTTTTTAATTGCTTCATCAAATTTATCTTGCACCTCATAAGCCAGCGCCTGATTAAAATGAGCTGGTGTATAATTGGCTTTTAATTTAATAGCTTGATCAAATTTCTCCAGAGCTTTAGCAGTTAAATCAGTAATTTCAGTTTGTAATTTAGTTTTAACTGCCGCTTCAGCTTCACCTAATGACGCTTTTCGTCGGGAGGCCGACACTAAATAGGCCTTACCAAGTTCAGTATGAAGTGCAGGATTTTTATCTTCCAAAGAAATGGCTTTGCTGAATGACTTTATCACCCATTCCTCAGCATCGCGGGCAAAAAGCGCTGTACCACGATAAATTGAGCCAAGTGCTTCCCAGTTGGCCACACTTTCCGGTGCTAAATTAGTGGCGGAATTAGCGGCGTCAATAGAAAATCTAATTTGTTGTTGTAATAAATCAACTTGGGCTTTACGCGCTGTTTCATCTTTTGGTGCTGGTTTATTAGCCTCACGATTGGCCATCGCCAAATACACTTGAGCTAAGCCAATGCGATAAGTATCGCGGTAAGGATTAAGCGATACTGCTTTGGCAAAACTCGCCTGCGCTTGATCTAAAGTATTAAGCCGAGTAGCTAAGCTTTGCGCTTTAGCATAGGCCACATCAGCCATAAAAACCCTTCCCACTCCAAAACAAATTACAATCGCAAGAAGTACTACAATAGCTAACCCAAAGGAGAATAGGAAAGAAGCACGCGGACTGTGTTGCAAAGAAATTTGCCGACTATTTTTAGCGGCGAGTACCGTGAGTAATCCCAAATTAAGCCAAAGCGCTAAAGCTAAAATAGTATTAGTAAAGTAAAATACATTTCCCACCACCAAAACAACATAAGATGCAACCACTGCCCCCGCTAAATACCAATGCTCGTGTGAACTTTGTTTTAAAACTCGCCAAGCTAAATACAAACCAAATAAAAGTAAAGCCACATAAACCGCGAGACCAAGACAACCAACCGTACCTAAAGTTTGCGCGAGTTCAGAAGCGGCTTTATCAAAACGATAAGCCCAAAAATCAGAATCGTTAAAATTTTCCGGTCGGAATTTAGAAAAACCATAAATAAATGTTTCTGGGCCACTCCCTAAAATAGGACTTGCTTTAGCATTTTGCGCCGCAATTTCAAAACTAGCTTTCATTGATAAATTCACTTCAGCTGGCACCTGCAAACCAGTAAATTGAGTGGTTACAAGTGGCCAAGCGACAAGTGCCAAAAGTAGTGCCAGCGACGGTAAAATCGTCCATTTAAAACCAACTGCTTCATTGCGCCAGAAAATAAGCCCCAACCACACTACACTGCCGACGATTAATCCTACCCAACCTAATTGATAATCCACCATGAAAACAATGGCGAGAACTACCAAATAAGCAATCAAAGATAACGTTCGCACCACCATTGATTTTGATTGGCGTGACAAAAATAAAGCGAGTGGCGCCATACTAGTAAGCGCCAGTACCACCGCGTTAAGTGAACGGCCGAGTGGTGAAAAACTAGCCCCTTGTGCAAAATCCAAGCCGCCAAACAAACGTACGCCTAAAAGTTGCAAGCCCAAAATAAGCGCGCCCAAACCCAAAGCCGAAATCCAAGCACTAAGTAACCATTTAAAACTTTGATCGTCTTTAACTGATTCGCGAACTAACAGATAGTAAAGTACATAAGATAAAATACTGGCGAGGCCACCATTAAAACGTCCATAAAAACCCAAAATAGAAGTAATTGGATCAACTGAAATCACAGTGGAAACAACATAAACCACAAACCAAGCCAGCACGAGATAATTAAGCGGTGATTTAAGCCAAGTTGTGCCGCGACCAGTTACTACTCTTACTACCCAAAGGGCAAATAAAATAGAGGTAAGCGCTAGAAGCACTAATTGTTTATTAAATTCAAATGGTTCAAAAGTTGTAGCTAAAAAGAAAAGTGGCACCAAAAAAGTCACTAATCGAGTGCCCCACACTAAAATATGATCAAATACGCGCTGGTTGGTTTTACTACTCATATGTTCCATCGCGGAACTCATATTGGCCATTAGGTCCATATTATTTGGCAAACTTAATTATTAAAATACCCCAGATGAGGCGTGAATATATTTTACTACGATTGATGAAAATGGGCAACAAGTTTAAAATTTCCTAAACACTAAATACAAAATCCAAAGTTATAAACAAATCCAATCGTTTAATTTCCAATTTCCAAGATCCAATTTCCAATAAATTTTCAAATATTTGGAACTTCATTGGGATTTTGAACTTGGAACTTGGTCATTCGAAATTAGGAATTTTAATCTATTTTATTAATTAGAATTAGCTTGTTTATTATTTTTAAATTCCTCAAAATGTTTCCTCGTTGCTACCAAATACACTATCTCCAAAATTCCTAGTGTATTAACCACTAAAATAATACCAAACCAAATTGGCTTATTGAGCCGCGCCGCGCGCCACAAAGCCAAACCTTTCCAAATCACCGACCAAATCACTAAGAGTAATAAAACTAGGGGGTTGGTGAAAAAATAAAGAATATCTGACATATAATTAGTTGCTTTAGCAACTGCCCCGCTAAGCATGGGTAAAAGCCGAGCTTTTAGGTTAATAATTACATTTTCATGATAATACTTTCATTAAAAACTAACAATCTGTAATCACTTTCAACAACTCCGGAAATTCTTCCGTGCCCATAAACCTTAAAGTATAATGCCCTCGGCCAGGTAAGTTAATAATCCCCCCACCTAATACTTCATGATAAATCTCTAAACTTTTTTTACCATCTTCATATTCATTATCAGCCGTAAACATAATAATTTCTTTGACGTGCGATTTAATACTTTCGTCTATTGGATATAAATAAAAATCTTTTCTATTCTCATCATCTTTATCGGGAATTTTCCATGGCCCAACCAATATCAATTTTTTAATTTGTTGTTTTGATTCACCTAACCAGCGCACTAAAAAAGCCGTACCACAGCTATGGCCAACTAAAACAGTATTCTCATCCACCGCACACTTTTCAAATTCTTGTTTAAACGCCTGATAATTAGGCGCCCAAGGATTGGGCATTAGTGGAGTAATTGTTTCAATGCTAAGCGCCAACAACTTCTGCTTAAGCCAAGGAATCCATTGTTTGTCATAAGTTCTAGTCGCTTCATCCATCTCCTTTTCTTTATCCGACGGACAGCCGTGAATGATGATACAATTGATGTTTTTGTTCATATGGATTATATATTTGATAATTTTCTTGCCACGTGGCGAGCGCACGAGCTTTACGTGGTGCCCTCGCGAGGAACCCCGTAGAACTCGGGATCGCCCTCGTCCACGGGGCGCAGTCGAACCTCTAAGTACTTCTTGTCCTCAGGAGGAATCGAACCTCCATCGTAAGTTCCGGAAACTTATGTTCTATCCATTGAACTATGAGGACGTAATTTTAGAATTTAGAAGCTAGAATATAGAATTTAGAATATTGTTTGTACATATCTAGATTCTAACTTCGAGATTCTAGATTCGAGACATATTAAAATTGACCAACCAAACCGATCCTCTATTTATTTTGATTCCGCAACAAACTTTCTACTACAGCCACATCTTCCGGTCGCCCAAAATCCAGCCAATAATCCTCCACTCGCACTATTTCTACTTCTTCTTGCTTTGCTAACCTACTTACAGCATCGGTTAATTCGTATTCACCGCGCGGAGAAATTTTTACTTGTGACAAAATTGGCCAAATATTTTTACTGAAATGATACAATCCACAATTTACTAAATCTGAGGGCGGTACTTCCGGCTTTTCTACAATATAATCCAAAATATTATCACCTTTTGGTACTAGCACACCAAAACGTTCTGGATTTTTATGTGGGAAGCCAGCCACTGCTGAACCTTCGCCACCCATTTTTTTTAAATCGCTCGCGGAATAAAGATTGTCACCACTCACCACCAAAACTTCCTGATTATTTAATTCTTTTTCCACCGCTACTAGCGGCATCAATGTGCCATATTTATCTTCACCTAATCTTTCAAATTGATTAATTACTTTAATAGATGAATTATTTTTATAATTAGATACAAAATCATAGCCCGCCGCGGCTTGGTAACCAATCACTAAATAAAAATCTTTAAAACCAGCACTAATTAAATTATCAAGCAGATAAGATAAAAACGGCCGACCCAAAACATTAATTAAATGCTTGGGTTGATGAGCAGTTAATTCACGCATTCTGGTACCGCGCCCCGCGGCCATGATGATGACGGGCAGTTTCATAAAGGTGTGGTGCGATAAAAAATAAGATCAATGACTATGTTTAAAACTTTACCAAATTGTTCCGAATCACGAATCAAGAATAACGAATTAAGATAAGTACAAATAACATTCGTGATTCTTAATTCTTGATTCTTTATTCGAAACACATTTTCTTTCTATTCCAATAACTTTAAACCTTTTAATTTATCAATAAATAATAAAGCTAATTCCGCCCTTCTATCATTCGTGTGCATTTTAATCATCTGCTCATTCACCACCACGTTAGTTCCGGCGGATTCTAAATTTTCCCCCAGATATTTTTTTAATCTTGACCATTGAATTTTTTTGGCCAATTTATCTAACCACTTTTCACCCAACCAATCAAGCACTGTTTCTACTATTAATTTTAAACGATTACAGAGCGGCGATAATTTTATTCTCTCAAGTGGGGTAATTTTCTCCATTGCTTTATGCCAACTAGGCAAATATTCTCCTACCCAATTATTTGCCTCACGCCATTTTAAGTAAACTCCATCGTTATAAAGCGGAATTAAACTCGCTATCCAATAACATAAATACGGATCAAAATTATAACTTAAATTTTTTAATGACAAATTATCGGTCGTGGTATAAAAACTCAAACACAAGCGATTATCAATTTTATTACTATGTCGGCGGAGACCCTTAATTTGCGTAATTAAACTTACCAACAAACGCACCAACCACAAATGTTTTGCGCTCGCCACAATAAATAAATCAATATCACTATTTTTCTTTCTCGGGGCAAACCACGCCACTGAATTTCCCACTGCCACCATTTTCACAAATGGTAAATAAGAAATGAGTCGCACACCCTTAAGCGCTCTTTGCCATTTGATAATCACCCAACGCTCTTTTTGTTGTCGACCGTCTAACCAATCAGATGAGGAAGCTAATTGCCAAAAACCATTCCGTGATTTAACTAAATTTTTATTTTGTAAATTAATTAAGGATTCAGTAACGTCAGATAAAGTTGTAGACGATGACGCTATACCGTCTTTGGTGAATTGAGCTCCTATTAATTTTTTATTAATTTGGCGAAATCCGCCGAAGCATACCCCTCGACTCGCTTCACTCGCTCGGGATCCACCATCGCCTTCGCTCATAGCCTGAAAACCACAGTCTTCGGCGAAGGTGGACATATAATACCAACATTCAAAAGTGGTGAGTGGGCGTTCGTTGATGTCGAACCAAGTTAGAGTTTCGAATACTAATTTCTCGAGCTGAGATAAAATCAACATAATAAAATAAAATTCCAAAGCGATGATCAATTGTTTCGAATCTAGAATATAGAAGTTAGAATCTAGAATTAGTACTGTACTTATCTAAATTCTATATTCTAGCTTCTAAATTCTAATAATCTCACTATTCTCCCACCTTAACCAACCCCATCTTAAGCGCTGTTTTTCGCCACAATCTTTTAGCCGCGCGAATGGATTTATAAACCACATACCCACCCCACGAATATGGGTAATCGTGCGTGCCCACATATTCAATATATTCCCCGCCAAAACCAATTTTAAATTTACTAAAGCCAGCCCAATCTTTGCGTGTACCATCGGGCGGTTGCACACCCCAAAAATCATAGCGTGAAATTCCCATCTTTTGTACGGCTTGAATTGTTCCCCAGTGTAAAAGATGTGGCCCCTTCAATTGATTGTGCACTCTATCTGAACCACCATGCACATAAGTAGCGCAATTTTGATGGAAAGTTACTAAGTGCCCAGCAATTACTTTGCCCTCATACTCCACTATCCCCAACCGGCAAGCAAGTTCTGGCCCCAACACTGGCCTCTCACCCGCCACGCGAAACAAGCGACGATAATGTTCAAAATGATGCGGAAAGAATTTGCCTCGACGCGCGGTTAATTGTACTAAATGCCAAAAATCTAAAAAGTCGCTATCGTCACCCCAGCGCCAAGTTAATCCTTTTTTTTCTGCCAAATGAATATTGTAACGAGTTTTTTGACTCATGCCCGCTAACAACTCTTCGGGTGTTTTAGTTAAATCCAATACCTGTGTGCCACGAGGTTGAATATCGCTACTCTTAATAAATTTTAATTTTTCTAAAACCGTTAAATTATGAGAATTTAATAAATTAGTTGGTTCGGTTCTAATTGGTGGATCAAATAAAGTAAATAAAACTTTAGTACGTAAATTTTCTGCTACTGTATGCAAAACTTGTTCCCAATATTTTGAATCACTCACCACTGGGCCTCGTGGTAAATAAGCGTAATACCGCCCACCCGGTAATTTTATAAATTGCACCAAAGCCGCGCCGATTTGCGTAGAGCCATCAAACACGCCCCAGCACTCTACTTTTTGCCGCGGTAATGTTTCCACCTCCGCCCAACCACCAGTATGAAAAAAAGACCCACTGTACCAAGATAGGGATTGGGTAAAGTTTGATAATGATTCTGGAGATATAAGTTTAATATCCATAAATTTGTAAAAAATCAATTCACTAGAACATTAAAACACTTAAACATTAGAACATTATTAATAAAAAACCCTTTCGTTTTTATGTTCTAATGTTCTAGTGTTCAAATGATAACTCTTAATTTCTTCCCATTCCTTTCAAAATCATTTTTATTTTTTCTTCTAGTGTACCACTAAAACCATTCAAACCTTGCAATGCTTGCCGCGCTTCATTTAGCGAATATCCCAAACTAGTAATTGCTTCAATTAGAGATTGGTCATCGCCTGACGTGGCAGTGGGTAATACGCCTTCAATCTTATCTTTAAGTTCCACTACCAATCGCTCCGCAGTTTTTTTGCCAATGCCATGTACGGCGTGAAGTTTGGCCGCGTCTTGATTGACTACCGCGCGCCGAATATCATCGGGCTTAGCTACATCTAAAATATTAAGCGCCGACTTTGGTCCAACCCCCGAAACATTTAATAATAATTTAAAAGTAGATAATTCCTCAGAAGTTAAAAAACCATATAACTCCTCAACATCTTCGCGTACCACATGATGCGTAAAAAACCGCACCTCGCTCCCAATCGGCAAACGCGCCACAGTATCTTTAGTACACTGTACTTCATACCCTACCCCGCCAGTTTCCACCACCACCGAACGTATAGTTACACTGGCTATTTGGCCTGAAATTAAAGCTATCATACGGCTTTAAGTATAGGTTATTTAATAAGGATTGACAAAAAAATCAAAAGGATTAAGCTAAAGACAAATAAATAAACAAATTAATCAAACCGTTCACTAACAACTCTAGGGTATTAATATGAAAAATGATGGTATTATAGTTATGATAACAGTGTTTCTCATAACTATAGAAATTATTACAACAACACTACTAATTCATCAACATTTACTTCAAATTGGCATATCTGACATACAAATTGGACGAACATTACTCACCTCAATCTTCTTCATGCCATTTCTTTTATTTTCAGGTATTGGCGCAGCACTCGCTATCCTACTATTTATTTTTACTCTCATTATGTATTGGAATACAAATGTACTTTTAGTAAAAATAATAATTAATCTTCTAACGTATGGATTGAACAAAATCGGAATCGTTCAATGGGAATTAAACTCAATTTTTAATAGTGAAGTATATCTTGATATGCCACATTGACTACAAGTTAATCAATAAAAAAACCTACAAATAAACTTTAATTAAAAAATCATTCACTAACAATATAGATACTAAGTATGGCAAAACGTGGCCCCTTCAAACCCAGAATAAATAGCGACCAACCTGTTGAACAAAAATCTATCCAACAAATAGTTGATGAGGCAAATAAAAAACATAATAGCAGTTGTCGTGATACAGAATATTTTTATAACTCAACAGACGGGTCACTTGATCTGCGTAAGAAAAAAAGTCCGCGTGATTTAATAAGAAATCATCAATAAAAATAAATCACAAATTATTCTCCACACAATCCCCGCGATTACTTCAACGGGATTTTTTATTTTAATTATAAATTTTCTGTTTCTGGATTCCCGCCTTCCTCCTTCGCCAATGCTACGGCAGGACATGATGCGGGAATGACATAATACCCTTACTCCACACTCTTATTTATCCGCCGATGAGGTGTGACTCTTACCAACCAACCTAATGTTCTAGTGTTCTAATGTTAAAGTGATATAATGTAGCCACTATGAAATTCAAACTCAAATCCCCCTTCCAACCCACCGGCGACCAGCCACAAGCGATTGCAAAATTGGTTAAGGGATTAAAAAATGGCAATACTCATCAAACTTTACTCGGCGTAACTGGCTCGGGTAAAACTTTTACAATTGCCAATGTAATTAACGAGTTGCAACGCCCCGCGCTCATCATCTCCCACAATAAAACCTTAGCCGCGCAACTCGCTTCAGAGTTCAGGCAATTTTTTCCTGAGAACGCGGTACATTATTTTGTTTCCTACTACGATTACTACCAACCCGAGGCCTATATTCCCCAAAGTGATACTTACATTGAAAAAGAAACGCAAATTAATGAAGAAATTGATCGCCTGCGCCACGCTTCTACTCAAAGTATTTTATCGCGCCGCGATACAATAATTGTGGCTTCAGTCAGTTGTATTTACGGCCTAGGTAGCCCAGCTGAATACGCCAAAGTACGTTTACAATTAAAAATTGGCGAGAATATTCCTCGCCAAAAACTCTTACGCCAGCTAACTGATTTACAATATCAACGAAACGATATTGATTTTCACCGCAGTACTTTTCGCGTCCGCGGAATGAGCATAGATATTTATCCGGCCGATGCTTTAGATAAATACGTACGTTTAAATTTTAACGGCGATAAAATAACTACCATTGCCGAATGTAATTTAATTACTGGCGACGTAATTACTAATCTCACAAATTATGATATTTATCCGGCCTCGCATTATGTGGCACCAACCGATACTTTTAAACAAGCTATATCAGAAATAGAAAAAGATTTAAAAATTAGTGTGGATAAATTTAAAAAGCAAGGCAAACTAATTGAGGCACAACGAATTTTAGAACGTACCAATTACGATTTAGAAATGATTCGCGCCACTGGTTATTGCAACGGGATTGAAAATTACTCCCGTTATTTTGATGGCCGAAAAGTTGGTGAGCCGCCTTACACTTTGCTTGAATACTTCCCTAAAGACGCACTTTGTTTTATTGATGAATCACATATGACCATACCACAAATTGGTGGTATGTACGCGGGTGATCAAGCGCGTAAAAAAACTTTAATTGATTTTGGTTTTCGCTTGCCTGGTGCTTTAGATAATCGTCCGCTTAATTTTACAGAATTTAACCAGCGAATTAATAATTTTACATACATCTCA
>JBBTZY010000171.1:0-1928 GCA_038061115.1 Patescibacteria group bacterium
TTAAAAAAAGAGCGCAGCATTGTTTCGCCTCAACCGCATACCACTCGCGATCGTCAACGTGATTATTTATTAAATCAAAATGTTACGATTGAATTAATTGATACGGCTGGTATTAGGCGACAAATTAAAAAGGCCTCGGAGTTAGAACAACAAGGCGCTTATATTACTCAAAAAACTTTAAAAGATTTGTCAGCTGTTATTTTAGTAATTGATGGAAGTGCCGCCCTCTCTTGGCAAGATCAAGCACTGGCTGCTATGGCAGCCGAAAGCAATAAGCCGTGTTTGATTGTGGCTAACAAACTAGACGTTATAAATGAAGATAATATTTATAAAATAAACAAACACATTCGCGCTTATTTGGGTAATTTATCTTGGGCACCGATTATTTATACTTCAGCTATCACAGGCCAAAACTGCGCTAAAATAATTCCCCAAATTAATCAACAAATTATCAATTTCAATAAAGAACTAACAGCCCAAGAAATCTCTAATTTAAGTAAATATTTTAAACGAGCCACTGCCACCAAAGATTTGCCACTAGGCGCTTTTACCCAAACTGGTACCGCGCCGCCATCATTTGTGCTTAAGATAAATACCAAAGAAAATTTACCGAGCGCCTTAGGTAAATGGGTGGCTGGAGTAATTAGACAAAACTTTGATTTTTCCGGCACGCCACTTCGCGCTCACGTGGAAGGTCGAACCAAACTCCATCACAAACATGCTGATTGAAAATCCTAAACACTAAATCATAAATCCTAAATAAATCCAAAATATAAAAATTCAAAAGCTATAATTTAGTTTCCAATTATTAAATTTAATGAAATTTACTACATCTGTCATTCCCGCGGAGGCGGGAATCCAGAAAAAATAAACTACCATTTTCCAAGTTCCAAAATCTGCTGGGAAATTTTATAACCCCGGCAATGTTTCAATATTCCTAAATAAGATTGAAACGACTGTTCCACACTCACAACTGACTTTTGACCAGTTTTAAACTCAACTATACACCGCCGCAGTTTTCTCATTACTCGGCGTTTGGTTTTAGTTCGTAACACCCGGTAGTGTGGTAAAACCACATAACCTAAAAAATCCACACCCTGATTAAATTTACGAATAATAATTTTTCGTTCGTGTAATGTAATTTGAAGTTTTTCACCTAAAAATTTCGCTAACTTAGAAATTAAATTCTCTAAGTACTTTTGATTATTATTTACTATTACAAAATCATCACAGTAGCGCAGATAATACTTAATTTTTAATTTATGTTTTACAAACTGGTCTAGTTCGTTTAAATAGATATTGGAAAATAACTGGCTGGTAACATTCCCTAGTGGTAAACCTTTGCCATATCCTACCGAAAAACTATTTATTATTTTATTTACCAAACTGAATAATCTTTCATCGCCTATTTTATTTTTAATTAGTTTAAGTAAAATAGCTTGATCAATCGAATCAAAAAACTTTTTAATATCGCATTTTAAAGCATATGTTGGCTGTGTATTATTTTTACTAACTTGATTTAAAAAATGATCGAGCCGTAGCACGGCTCGATGTGTGCCTTTGTCTACCCGACAAGAATATGAGTCGTGAATAAAACTTAAATCAAATACTGAATACAATACTCTAAATATCGCCTGATGTACTACTCTATCCCGTACACTGGCTTTATGAATGTGCCTAAGTTTGGGATCGGCAATGTAAAAAGAAGAATAAGGATCATTTATATACAAACCCGATACTAATTCACGGTGAATTTGCCAAAGATTATCTTCTAAATTAAACTCAAATAACTGAACGTCTGGTTTACTTTGCTTGCCTCGCCTGAATTCACGGAAAGCCAATAATAAATTTTCCAAGCTAACTATTTGCTCAAACAAATTATGGTTAATTTTATTGCCACTAACAACCCCCCCCCCAACAGAAAATCA
>JBBTZY010000171.1:1938-9743 GCA_038061115.1 Patescibacteria group bacterium
ATTATACAAACTTTTTCATCAGTATATAAAACTATTTCCTAAAACTGAAAAATACACTTTAGGTGAAAGAATAGAAAACTCAATTCTTGATTTACTTGAAATAATCCAAAAAGCTTCCTATGTGTCAAAAGTTAACCGTGTAATACATCTAGAAAATATTGATTCTAAAATACAACTACTTAAAATCCTTATTAGATTAACTCACGAAGTACGAGCCATAGACGATAAAAAATACCTTTTACTTCAAGCTCAGCTACAAGAAATGGGTAAAATGATTGGCGGTTGGTTAAACGCTTTTAGAAAAACAAATGCCCCGATGTAACTTCGTGGGCATTTGTTATTATGAAGGGAGACTTCGGGAGGACAAACGACGCCGAACCATACTGATCATTGACATTCTCAACCTTGTTCGTGCCAGTGTTGAGCTGACCATTGTTGAAGTTGAAGTTCGGAGCGTGCGAGAAAACGCCATCACCATCCGGAAATTGCTTTTACCCACCCTTACTCACCAAGTATTGATCCACCATCCACCAATTGGCGAAGCGAAACTATACTTTGTATTTTATTCGATAGTAGTTGAATTTATTCAACATCTATACTAGATAAAAGCAAGCAGTATCCCCTTCAATTTAACACGCTTTCACAAACCGTAGTTTGAAAAACTCTGGTTAACTCATTGAAGAGTAAGTAAGGTGATAATAATCCGTAAACCATTATACATTAACCAAACTCATTATTTAGTATAACAGTTATAAATTTTTTGTAAAAATAAAAAAGGTTATCCGAGAATCAATGTTGTGGACAACCTTTTCATTTTTTCACCCGAAGACAAGAATCAATTTTTCAAAAAATTCAATTGTTCAAGGTTTCAAGGTACGTTACTGCGGGAGGACAAACGACGCCGAACCAAACTGAGCATGGACATCCTCAACCTTGAGCGTGCCAGCGCCGAGCTGACCATAGCCGAAGCTGAAGTCCGGAGCGCGCGAGAAAACGCCATCACCACCCGGAGAATATTTATCTCCTGGTAAATCAGTATGGAGTTGTTCCCAACACACTTCGCGTTTTGGATGAGTGAGCATCATAGATGCACCTGAGAACCAACCGTGACCAACTTCATTGGGTAAAAATGTTTCAATTGCCCGACGCGTTGATTTGCCACGATGACGTAAGCCAAATTGACTTTGCACAATAATGATATCACCAACTTGTTGTGCTTTTAACGCATTATGCATGACGATTGAACGATCCTGTTGCTTCAGATACTGACTACCAAGTTTGCCTTCGCGATAGTTATATAACGTGCGCGTAGAAGCAAGCACTTTGAGAATACGTTCAACTGCTTCATTGTATGTATTGCCAATTTTTTCCCAAGCTGGGAAAGCAGACCAAAACCATAGTCCAGGAGTTTCCGGCATCAAAATGTTCGGCATAACCTCGTTGATAAATCGCATAGTGAGATCAAGCGACAATTCAGGAAAGAATTTATGTATAATTTGCACCTGTTCAATAATCGGCTGGGGTGCGTATTCTGCTGGATATTGCCAGGTTGATTTAACTTCTTCGCTGCTGTATTTATCAGTCCGCCGACTCTGTTCAATAAAATTGCCAATGAGTTCGGAAAGACCTGGTGTATCGTTGACGTTCTGACCTTCTTCGTCAGTTAAACCTGCCTTGTTGTAGCGAGCTTCAACGATTGAAATGAATTTGAGACCCTTGGGATCTCGTGTAGTAATACTAGACGGAGCCAATGCGTTCATCGGAGCCATCCTTTCTTTATAGTAGTTTTGAAATTAGTGATTTATTGGCAGAGATTAATTTTGTACATCTTAATTTTAACTTATCCCCACCAACTTGAATAAAAACCATATTTTAGTCAAATTAATGGGGATAAATACACATTGTTAAAGAACACTTTATTTTACACCATTATACCATTTTGTCAATAGTTAGTAATTCTGCTAGATTGAACCTATGAAACTAATCATCGGCTTAGGTAATCCAGGTACTAAATATCAAAACACTCGCCACAATTTAGGATTTGTGGTGCTTTCCGCTTTGGCGGCTAAATTATCGGGGGACATTATTTGGACTAAAGGCGTGAGTGTTAATTCTTTGGCTTGTGAGATGAAAATTGGTGACACCAAAATCCGCTTAATAAAGCCTCAAACTTTTATGAATAATTCCAGTGTAAGTGTGAAAGAAGAAATGGATTATTTTAAAATCGCACCCACTGATATTTGGGTAGTGCACGATGATTTGGATTTAGAATTAGGCCGAATTAAATTTGATTCCGCCGCCTCCTCAGCTGGACATCGCGGTGTGCAAAGTATAATTGACTGCTTAGGCACTAAAGAATTTAATCGCGTACGACTAGGCATTGGCAAACCTAACGAAAACATTCCGGTAGAAGATTATGTGTTGCAGAAGTTTGATGAGAAGGAAATTGAGACGGTGGATAAGATGGTAGAGGAAACAGTAAAGTTAATTTTAAAATCCGAAGCACTAAATCCGAAATCCTAAATAAATCCCAATTTTTAGAACTGTGCCGCCCTGTCGTAGTATTTGTACAGAGCGGAAGTCGGACGAGTGTCCGGCGAGGCCGTGTTTGTGGCCGCTGTGCATAGGCCGAGCCAACGAGTCTGACGAGCACTGTTCAAATACGGAGACCGAGGCGGCGACTCTTGCACCACTTCTCTAGAGAAGTGGTAAAAAATAAAGCAACTTTTTAATTTTCTAAATTTCAGATTCTAACTTCTAAAAAC
Source organism: Patescibacteria group bacterium (assembly GCA_038061115.1). GTDB lineage: Bacteria > Patescibacteriota > Patescibacteriia > Veblenbacterales > UBA10138 > JBBTZY01. Next base: position 4,704 of record JBBTZY010000171.1, read on the forward strand.
AAAAACACCCCTTTCACCCTTTGGTCTACTTACCAGCGGTTGATACATTCATGGACGAATATATCTTCCTTTGCAGACAGCGCTTACTTTAGGAGGGGTCGCAAGCGCATCGCTGGCAAATAGACCAAAGTGTAAAATAATCAGGGTGTTATTAAATTGTTACATTTTACTATTTCACAACTTCACAACAACTTCCCAGCGGATTTTGTACCAACACCTTAGCACTTAATACCTACCAAGTCAAGGCCAGCAGTCCGACTAAAATCATATAAAAAAGTAGCCAGTGTTTTACATTTGGCTACTTTAGTGAATGGTGTTTTTTTTTAAATCTTCATTAAATTTATCTAGTACCTCCTGATAAATATCCTTATATCTTTGTTTAAATGACGGTGGCGTACTTATACCCAAATCATGATTTAATTTTAAAGTATAATAAACCGCCTGCCATTTTTTGCTGTGCTCCAAAGTATATTCAGGGAATATTTCTGGTTGGCTACTAGGCCATTCTCCTGTATGTTTATTCATAAATTATCCTTAAATTAATGAACTACCTTATAATAAGCTGACGAGGTATTGTCAGCATCTAATATTAATGTTCATTCGCCGTAGCTTATTTATCCACCTTCGCTAAAGCTTCGGCGGATTCTCGTTATTTTGTATCCCCACAACAAGTTGCGAGGTATAAAAGCGGAGGAGAATTAGGTACTATTTTTGCTTTTATTATAACAAATACGTTACACTTAACAAGTATGGTGGTAAATAATACTAATAATGAATTACCTTACTGGGTTGCTCTTGCCTATTTTATGAAAATTGGGCCACAACGCTTGGCGCCCTTGCGGCAATTCTTTAAAACACCCAAAGAAATTTGGGAAGCGCCACTCTCGGAACTTAAAAAATCGCGGCTAGACGAAAAATTGTTAAATGAGTTTGTAGCTTTTCGCACTATTACCAATCCTGATGAAAAATACCAAGCTATTATAAAAATGGGTTTAGGAGTATTAACGATTGACGACGAGACCTATCCCAAACTACTTAAACAAATTTACGATCCGCCATTTTTGCTTTTTTATCGCGGTGATATTACTTGTTTGCAAAAACCAAGCTTAGCGGTAGTTGGCACTCGCCGCGCCACACCTTATGGATTACAAATCACCCAAGGGTTAGTTGATCCTTTGGCGCGCGCTGGGCTTGTAATTATTTCCGGGCTCGCTTATGGGATTGATGCCGTAGCTCATCGCAGTACTTTACTTGCATGCGGCACCACTATAGCTGTGCTGGCTTCTGGACTTGATACTATTTATCCAACTGCCAACCTGCCGCTGGCCCAAGACATTGTAAATAAAGGTGGACTACTTTTAAGCGAGTTTCCGCCCGGCGCCGCACCCTTAAAACAAAACTTCCCTTTTCGCAACCGAATAATTGCCGGCCTCGCGCGCGGTACTTTAGTAATTGAAGCGGCACTGGGCTCAGGATCTCTTATTACCGCTAAATCAGCGCTCGAAGCTAATCGCGAAGTATTTTCCGTGCCGGGCAATATTATGCTTGAAACAGCCCAAGGCACCAATGATTTATTAAAAGCTGGTGCGCACTTGGTAACCGACGCGCAAGATATTTTAGATGTGTTTGGTTTAGAATATATCGCACGCGAAGCGCTCCCCTCCGCCACACCAGAACAAAATAATATTTTAAACCAAATTGAGAGCGAACCAATTGGCGTTGATGAATTAGTTAAAAAATTAAACCTTGCCCCCAGCGCTATTTTATCGGAACTAACTATGCTAGAACTCTCAGGTCATCTTAAAAAAATGGAAAATGGAAAGTATTTGAAAGTTATGTAATAAATTATTATCTGACTAGACAACTTTATAATAATTGTGGTATAAACACAACTGTTATCTAAAATCCCAATTATTTAGAATTAGGAATAAAGAATTACGAATCACGAATATTACTAACAATTAACTTAATTCGCCTGCCTACCGCAGGCAGGTTATTCTTGATTCTTGATTCGGAACAAATATTATTGAACAAAAACTAATAACTATACTAACTATGACAAAAGCAAAACACCACAACTTAGTCATCGTCGAATCTCCTACCAAAGCTAAAACGATTAGCCGTTTTTTAGGTAGTGAATTTACTGTACTTTCATCATTTGGCCACGTACGCGATTTACCTAAAAGTAAACTCGGAGTAGATGTTGAGCATAATTTTGAACCAACTTATACTGTTCCACTCAAAGCCAAAGCCCACGTGGCCGAATTAAAAGAAGCGGCTAAAAAATCTGATATCATTTACTTTGCGACTGACGAAGACCGTGAAGGCGAAGCGATTTCTTGGCATTTGGTACATTTACTAAAACCAGCGGCCGATAAAATAAAACGCATTACTTTTCACGAAATTACCGCCCACGCGATTTCTGAGGCCATAAAAAATCCACGTGACATTGATCAAAAACTGGTTGATGCCCAACAAGCGAGGAGAATATTAGACCGGCTAGTGGGTTATGAACTCTCACCTTTTTTGTGGAAAAAAGTGGCGAAAGGCCTTTCGGCTGGTCGCGTACAATCGGTAGCGGTGCGCTTGATTGTGGAACGTGAAAGAGAAATTCAAAAATTTACCGCTCAAGAATATTGGACCATAAGCGGTGATTTTAGTTGGACGAAAGAAATTTTTACAGCTGAACTAACTAAATTAAATAACGAAACTTTGGATAAATTTGCTATTCCAAATAATATTCAGGCCGAAAAAATTACGAACGATTTAAAAAATATAAAAACTTGGAAAATTGATTCCTTAGAAACCAAGGTTACTAAACGTGCACCATTAGGCCCTTATACAACCTCTACTTTACAGCAAGATGCTAACCGTTATTTGGGCTATTCGGCTAAACAAACTATGTCGTTAGCGCAAAAACTTTATGAAGGTATGGAGCTACCCGAAGGCCAAGTTGGTTTAATTACCTACATGCGTACCGATTCCACCAACTTAGCTGATAAATTTTTAAACGAAGCCCAAGATTTTATTAAAAATAATTTAGGTGATAAATATGCGGTTGGGCCCAAACGTTATGCCACCAAAAGTAAAAACGCCCAAGAAGCCCACGAAGCTATTCGCCCCACTGAGGCTAATCGCACACCCGATGCCATAAAAAATAATCTTTCGCCCCAAGAATGGAAATTATACAATTTAATTTGGCGCCGCGCGCTCGCTAGCCAACTACCCGCCGCTGAATTTGACTCGGCGACAGTTTTAATTTGTGATCCTAAGCAAACTGCTACCTTTAAAACAAATGGCTCAGTTATGATTTTTGACGGCTTCTTAAAAATTTGGCTAGAAAAAAGAGAGGATAGAATTTTACCAAAATTAAGCAAAGGTGACACTGTTGATTTAACTAAAGTAACACCCGAACAACATTTTACTGAACCACCGGCGCGTTATAGTGAGGCCTCGCTGGTTAAAGCTCTTGAAAGCTACGGTATTGGCCGACCTTCCACTTACGCCCCAACTATTTCCACGGTGGTGGATCGTGGTTATGTAGAAAAATTTGAAAAACGCCTAAAACCAACTGATATGGCTTTTTTGGTTAATGATGTTTTAGTGGAACATTTTCCAGAAGTGGTTGATTATGAATTCACCGCTAAAATGGAAAATCAATTAGACGAAATTGCTTTAGGTAATATCGCTTGGGCGCCAGTGATTGAATCATTTTATTTACCATTCAAAGGCCACTTGAATATAAAATACGACCAAGTTTCTAAAAAAGAATTAACTGAAACGGAAACTGATCAAATTTGTGAAAAATGCGGGTCCCCTATGATTATAAAAATCGGACGGTTTGGCAAATTCTTAGCTTGTTCAAAATATCCAGAGTGTCGCAACACTAAACAAATAAATAGTAGTGGCGAAATAGAAGCGCCGGAAACAACCGATGAAAAATGCCCGGAGTGCGAAAGTGCAATGGTATTCAAACGTGGACGTTTTGGTAAATTCTTGGCTTGTTCGAAATATCCTGAATGTAAAGGTATTCGCGCTATTCAAAAATTAACTGGTGTAAAATGCCCACAGTGTAGTACCGGTGATATTATAGAAAAACGCTCTAAGCGCGGCCGCAATTTTTATTCTTGTTCTAAATATCCTGATTGTAAATTTGCTCTGTGGAGCAAGCCAACCGGCGAGGCCTGCCCCAAATGTAAATCACTGCTGGTGTACGCTAAAAAAGGTATGGTTAATTGTTCAAGTAAAGAATGTGATTATAGTAAGGAAGTAATGGAGAATTAATTTTAATTTATCTGTTTAGTTAAATAAACTCATCTACCCGGTTGAGTTTATTTTTTAAACTTGACTATTTTTATAAATAGGAGTTAAGTAAAGATAAATAAACCATTTAAACTAACAAGCAACCTTAACAATCTGAAAGAAAAATCATGAAAAAATACATAATTATAGCATCAATAGTTATCATTGCGGGCGGATCAATTGGATATTTAATTTATCAAAAAAAACATACTCAAAAAGAAATTAAATATCCGGGTGAATTTACTCAAGATCGTCGCTGTCTTTATGTCGTAGATGATAAAGGTGATCCAACAACCGCTAAAAATGAGGTACTGGAAAATCTTAAGGGTTACGGGGCGTTTATAAATCATATTATTTGGGTAACTTCTCAACCTGAATCATATCCAAAAGTTGATCCCTACGATTCCCGGATAAAATACCATACCACCGACAGTGTAAATCACGCTTTGACACTAATAAAAGAAATGGTACTGGATAGTAACTGGATAAAAACTACTAGCGAAAGATTACTCTTTCACTCCTTTGAATTTACTGAAGAAGATAAGGATCTAGCCATCGCCTTAGAGCGTGATACTATCACTACTGCTACACCGATGTTGGCTTTTGGATTTATCAGAAGCGAACGAGAAAAAATAAAAACTGGTAAAAAAAACTGATCTTAATCAATTGTTTTTACGAATGGCGCCAGATAAAATCTCGCGCCGTTTTTATTTTTACACTTGATTAAAAACCATATTA
>JBBTZY010000171.1:9843-27602 GCA_038061115.1 Patescibacteria group bacterium
ATGCTATATTAAATCGTAAACATATGGCAACTTTTGATGATCTAAAAAATCTAGTTCATAAGCAATTCCCCGAGGCTGATTTGTTAAATCTTAAACGGGCTTATGATTTTAATTAAGGTCAGTCCTGATCCGATTTAGTTTGAGTCGATCGGCTCGGTGGACTCGCTAAACAACCGGCTTTGCCAGTAATCTAACAAAACAGTAATGGTAATCTATTATGAAACAAAGAGTAAAAAAGCTTTCAGAAAAAACCTTGATGCAAAACCCTTGGTGGGATTACAAACTTGATCATATACTGTGGAGTAATGGCCAAGAGGGTGATTATTATTATGGCGTCGTAAAAAATGGCTCAGTAATTATAGTACCAATTTTAGATGATGGCCGTTTTATTTTAATTCAACAATATCGTTATTTACACGATAAGTTCTGCATTGAATTTCCTTCCGGAGGAATTAATACTAAAGAGTTTGCAATTAATGCCGCTAAGCGTGAGTTACGAGAAGAAACCGGCTACACGTCTCGTAATTTTATCAATGTTGGTTTATTTGAGAATACCGCAGGTTTGTTAAAAAACACAATTCATTTGTTTATTGCCAATAAATTGTGTTATACAGTATTAGACACTAAACCAGATTACACTGAAGACATTAAAATTATTACACTAAGTGTAGGTGAGGTGGAGGAAATGATCCGAAAAGGCAAAATTTGGGACGGTAAAACATTAGCCGCTTGGGCAGTGGTCAGGTCGAGTAAACTGCTATACGGCAAAAATCGCAGAGCGTAGCCATAACGGTCAATTAATTTAAATATTACCGTCATACATATGAAATCAAAAATAATTTTGGCTGGTGGGTATATGTCCAAAGCTCCAGATGGTGGCACCGAATTTTGTAAGGAAGTAATAAAAGATATAAACCAACCTGTAAAAATTTTAGAGTGTTTGTTTGCCTTGGAACCAGAATCATGGGAAAAAGCATTAGAAAAGGATAAACAAATGTTTTTAAAAGCGCTCCCGAATACTGCAATTCAATTCGAAATAGCGGAAAAAAATAATTTTGTTTCTCAAATACATAATGCTGACGTTATATATTTTCGAGGTGGTAATGCTCAACAACTGGTCGAAGAATTAAGAGAAATAACTGACTGGCAAGAGGCTTTGCATGAAAAAATTGTCATTGGAACATCTGCAGGCGCATATGTTTTATCAGAATTCTATATTCATGCCGCTGAGTTACCAGAGTTACGGCGAGGCTTTGGTTTAGTTCCAACAAAAACTGTTGCGCATTATATGTCCAATTATTTACATAAAAACGATCTTGCAAAATCACGGGGATTTTGGAAAAAAATCGACAACTTGTTAGACTCGTCAGAATCACATCTTGGTTCTACAAAATTAGCAGAGGGAGAATATAAAATATTCAGGAAAAGTTCATAATTGTTCCTGCATTTTCTGTTTGAATAAAATTTAATAATTATATACTTCTAAAAGAAATTATGAAAATGATAGTAATATATGGTCCTCCCGGAGTGGGGAAACTTACCGTAGCAAAACAACTGGCATTTAAAACAAAATTTAAATTATTTCACAACCATTTGACAACCGATTTAGTAGCTTCATTTTTTGAAATATGGAGCGATCCGTTTTCGACTGCCTTAGATAAGGTTAGGATTTTTTTCTTTACTATGGCCGCGGATAACAATCTTGATATAATCTTCACTTTTGTTTATGAAAGTGGGATTAAAGATCATTTATTAAAAAAATATATTGATATTTACGAAAAAAAAGGTGGTACCGTTCACCTTGTACAACTTATATGCAGCTTAGATACATTAAGAAATAGAATATCAGAACCGGACAGACAAAAATACTTCAAATTATATAGTGTTGATGCTCTTGAATCATATTTGTTAAAAATCAATCCTTTTTTACAGGTGTCTCAACGTGATAGTCTGGTTATAGATAATACAAATTTGACAGTAGATACTGCGGTGGAAAACATCATCAATTCATGCAATCTAACATCAAATGGGGATACGGATAGTGAAAATTTATCACCGACCATGTGAGAAAAATCGCATGACTGAATTTACTTCTTTCAATGTATTGACTGCCAAGTTTGCACCGGCAAGTTGTATTTCTTTATTTGAATAGGACCCAGTTGCTACACCTATAGAGGGAAGTTTTGAATTTTTTGCGCATTCAATATCTCGCACCGAATCGCCGATAATAACAAATTGATTTTTTTGTGCTTTAATTCCGTTCTTCTGCATGTTTATTTCTGCGAAGTCCACTAATTCAGATCGTGATACAGACATATCTCCAAAAGCTCCGAAGGAAAAATATTCTGAAATCAATGCATCTACCAATTTTTGCTTCCCAATCCTTTCAATGTTTCCAGATAAAATACCCATGAGATACCCTCTTTTTTTTAAAGTGTTTAATAAATCAATTACTCCTGGCATTAACGTAACCTGCTCTTTGTATGAATTTTCTACGTAATAATTCCCCATTAATCTAACCGACATGTTTACTCTCTTTTTTGTGAACAAAGCTGACAAGTTGTGAATTCTCAATATTTCAAAAATAATCTGCAAGTCTGTCATTCCATGAGGTCTTATATCATAAACATTAATATTTTCAAGTCTGAACACATGCTTAAATATATATCTAAAACTTTCGCTATGCATGCGGTTCAAACCGTTTATGAGCGTCCAGTCAATGTCAAAAAGTGCAATTAAATTATTTTTATTATGCATACTACTTATACTATTTGAACCAACAGATTATTGAGAGATTAAATATTAAGTGCGTTTTTTCCTCAATCTCAATTTATTTCTCTCCGAGTGGATTCGCTTTCAATTTTAAAATCTAATATTTGTCTTTTTGCTGTTTCAAGTCTTTGTTTTATTAAACCTTTCTCAAATAAATACTTGATTATTTCATGTAAATCACACCCGTGATATTCCCCTGTAAGAATATATCGCGCCGCTTGAAAATATTCTTTTTTCTGCACTTTAAACAAATCAATTGCCTTTTCGTCTAATAAATTATCAACGGAAAAGTCGACTTCTGTTGGTGCCTCAGAAAATTTATTTAAAAGTGAATAAATTAACTCCTGTGACCTTGGTTGAATTTGATCATACTGTGGTTCAAGTATACCTTTTATTATTCTTGCAGACTCTACAAAACTACGCCTTGATTTAAATAATAAACATACTATGTCCCTATTAGCAATAAGCAGTTGTGATGCTTTAGTGTCAAAAAGATCCAGGTAATTTTGTAGCGCTAATTCATATTCTTGCTCCGTACAGGCTTCTATGGCTTTTTTATTGTGTTTTTCTAGTACCGCTGGAGTAAAAGTCGTGTTCGCTTTATGAATATTTGTAAAATTTGCGGACTTCGTGAAATCATCAATTGAATCGTAGAATTTCTCTGATGGTCCAGTTATTGTTGATAGTAAATAGGAAACGAGTGCCTTTGAAAGAATGCCATGTGCAATAAAATCTTGGTAGGTAGCTTCGCCATAATAATCATCGTAAACTAACCTCTTGCCGACATTATCAACTATAAAAGGTGCGTGGACATATTTTAGTTCCCGAAATCCAAGTGCAATTCGAACCATTTCTTGGTTATGAAGTAAGCTTAGTTTATCCCTATCTCTAACAACATGTGTAACGCCAAGCAAAGCATCATCCACTGGTGACGCTATATTGAAAAGTGGAGAGCCGTTTGATCTAGTTAACGGAAATGGTACAAGACCCATTTGCCCACTTCCATCATTCAATGACGTTCGAATGTCGATTGATAACTTTCCCATAGAGATATCTGAAACTTGTAATTTTCCATCCGGAATTAAATGCCTAAATTGCTTTTCAAACATACTAGTATCAAATAGAGTAGCCCCTGTAGCATCTAAATATGCCAGCCCATCGCGAACAAGTTGTTGGATATAGGTTTGATAAATATCAGTACGTTCCGACTGAAATAAACTATGTCCACTTTCATCTCGCTCATATGGCCCTATATCGGGACATACTCCGATTTTATTCAATACATCTAGATACGCATCCAAGAATGACCTGTTGGTGTTTTCCGCATTTGTGTCATCACATCGAATTATATATTTTGAACTTTGACCATCTAATTTTGCACGTCGTGAAATTGAATAAGCGAGTAAATGATATCGCAGTCTATTGATCCTATATTTTGAACTACCAACAGGTGTAATTCCGCTTCTTGTAATAATTTCTTTCATACAATTTTATAAAAAATAACATTTTGGCCTCATGAAACGTTCAACTGGATTTGTGAGTATGTAATCTGTACGTAATGCGTCTAAATTAGCAAGTGTATACATAATAATCTTATTAATAACAGCTTTAGAGTTACCATTATTTGGTTCGAGAAGTACATCTATTAAGTTTGGTTTATCCAATGGGTCCCCATTATTGGCGGTGATATATACTACATTTTTCAGTCCCGTTTTTTTAAATACTTCAAATGCAATATTCTCTGCCACTATTTGATAGATTACACCAGAGAAATGCTGTGGATTTTTGCCGCTTATTGCTTCATTAGTGCTTGGTCGAATGCCACTGATAAATCCTTGTTGCCTATTTCCACGCCCGACCGCACCAATATCTCCTTTTGATAATGCAGTACCCCATACAGCAAAATATTTTTTTGTTTTTGTATCTTTTGTATTTACATACATGTGAATTTTGGGGTGAGCATAAATAGACCCATTTATTTTTAAAAATTCGACAATGGCAAACTCAATAGTTTTGGTGGCAGATTTTATAACACTGTTATATCCACTTATAGTGTTGATAATTTCAGGTCGAACCGGAAGACATAAAGAAATAATAAACTCGGAATCCTTACGTCTTACTAACACCTTAATATCTGAGCCAATCGCCGGAAAAGATTGAATAAATTCCGGTGAATTTGTAAAATTATCTAGGAAAATAGAAAGTTTTTCGGTTATACTAAGAGGCGCATAGGCAACCACGTAAACAGTACTTGTAGCAAACGTTTCCTTTTGTAGTATTGTTATTAAATCTGATATTGATGTTGGATTATAAAAATTACTACTACGGTCTACACCTGCCAAATTAACAGAGTAAATTTGACGTGTAATATATTGTTTGTAGTCATTTGTATGAAGACATATTGACATAACATCTTCAATTGCGGTCTTAAACAAACTATCAACCCCCATGTTAATACCGCCTATGTTCTGAGTAATTTTTCCTATGAGCAAAGCAGATACTGGACTTTTTATTATTATTTTATCATTCTCTATGCTAGAACTTGCACCGGCCAGCGTAACCTTATCTGCTGAGAAATTTGGGAAATATCTACGTTCTAATGCTGGAAATATATTCCATGCTTCAAATATATACTTTTGTGCAAAAGATTGCGCAATCATATCTGCTAAGGAATCAGGGTGACCTCTAAATTTTCGCTCAACAACTTCAAAGGGGGAATTATCTGGATTCAGAGCCGCCGTGTGATTATGAGAATAATAATAATTAATATTTGTCATAAATTCTTGTTAGATTACTGGCAAAGCCGGTTGTTTAGCGAGTCCACCGAGCCGATCGACCCAAACTAAATCGGATCAGGACTAACCTTAGTTAAAATCATCACTTATCAATAGTTAGTATATGAAATTTTAGCATTTCGTCAAGCAAAATTTCAAAAATGGACACTTTTGAAATTTAAATGACATAAAATCGGTGACTTGATTAAAAAATGACTTGATAAAAAACCATATTAATGCTATATTAAATCGTAAACATATGGCAACTTTTGATGATCTAAAAAATCTAGTGCACAAACAATGGCCCGAGGCGGATTTGCTAAATCTTAAACGGGCTTATGATTTTGCGGCCCAAGCTCATTCTGGTCAAAAGCGCTTAGACGGTACTGATTATATTGAACACTCTTTGGCCACGGCTTTTACTCTAGCTGGGCTTAGGTTAGATGTACAAACTGTAATGGCTGGGTTATTGCACGATGTGCCCGAAGATACTGCTGTAACAATTGAAGCCATAGAAAAAGAATTTGGCGCAGAAATTGCTAAATTAGTTAAAGGTATTACCAAGCTTGGTAAAATAAAATACCGCGGATTAGAACGCTACGCCGAAAATTTGCGCAAAATGTTTGTGGCCATGGCTGAAGATATCCGCGTGATTATTATTAAATTGGCTGATCGTTTACATAATTTAGAAACACTGTCGGTTCTACCACCGGTTAAACAACAACGCATTGCTCGTGAGACCTTAGAAATTTACGCGCCGATTGCCAACCGTTTAGGAATTGGTGAACTGCGTGGTAAATTGGAGGACTTAGCTTTTAAATTTGTTTATCCTGAAGAATACGATTGGACAGTAAAAATTTCGGCTGATCGTTTAAAAGATCAATTAAGTCATGTTAATAAATTAATCGGACAAGTAAAAAATGTTTTAAAGGAGAATCAGATTGAACCAATTTCTATACACGGCCGAGTAAAACACTACTACAGTTTATATCGCAAACTTTTACGCAAAGATATGGATATTAACAAAGTTTACGATTTAGTAGCCATACGTATTGTTTTACCAACTGTGGCTGATTGTTATAATACACTAGGATTAGTGCATAGTTTATGGAAACCAATGCCCGGGCGCATTAAAGATTATATTGCCCAACCCAAACCCAATGGTTATCGCTCACTTCACACTACCGTATTTGGTGATGACGGCCGAATTGCTGAATTTCAAATTCGCGATAAAGAAATGCATGACCACGCTGAATATGGTATCGCCGCCCACTGGCATTATAAAGCAGGTAGCAAGAAAAAAGGCTTAGCAATACCGGCTGAACAACTAAAATGGATTAAAGAACTTTTAGATTGGCAAAAAGATATTAAAGATCACGAGCAATACTTACAAGCCCTGAAAATTGATATTTTCCAAAATCGAATTTTTGTTTTCACGCCCAAAGGCGATGTAATTGATTTACCAGAACAAGCCACACCCGTTGATTTTGCTTATCATATTCACACTGATTTAGGTAATAAAATGTCCGGCGCTAAAGTGAACGACAAAATGGTACCACTGGATCATAAATTATTAAGTGGTGATTTGGTGGAAATACTTACTGACAAAAATCGCCCCGGCCCGAGCGAAGATTGGTTGAAATTTATAAAAACCAACGTGGCCAAAAATCACATTAAAGCCCACATCAAGCGCAAACGGTATGGGCTGCTTAACCTTTTCAGCCGAAAAAAGGAATAATGTTTTACTAGTTAAAGTAAAATCTTACTTTAGAACTTCTTAAATCCTAAATCCGAATATCTAAATCCTAAATAAATCCCAACACTCGAAATCTAAAAGTTTAAATTTTAGGATTTTTAATTTTATAATTTATTTAGGATTTCGGATTTAGAATTTAGGATTTTAACTAATGGCTAACTATCTTACCTACTATTCCCTCCAGCTCCTCGTCGGAAAAATAAATTACCTCAATCGCGCCCTTACTACGACTACCTTTTATTTGCACCCGAGTTCCCAAAGCAGACGATAATTCTTTTTCCCAAACTTTCAAATTTGGATCAGACATAGTTTTTCGCAAATGACTTCGCACTCGCACTGGCTTGGTTTTAATTTCAGTTTCTCTAACTGATAATCCTTGACTTAAAATTCTCTCAAAAAACTTAATTTGTTCAGCTCTGTCATCTATTCCCATCAAAACTTTGGCATGACCCATAGTGATTTTATTTTGTCCCAAGGCCTGCTGAATGACGGGCGATAAAGTTAGTAATCGCAAAGTATTAGCCACTTGAGCGCGAGATTTTCCTACCTCGCGAGCAATAGCTTCTTGAGTTAAACCAAATTCATCTTCCAATCTTTTAAAAGCCACGGCTTCTTCCAATGGATTCAAATCTTCCCGCTGAATATTTTCTACCAAAGCGAGAGCTAATTTTTTTTGTTCAGAAACTTCGCGAATAATTACCGGCACAGTTTTAAAACCGGCGAGAGCTGCCGCGCGAAAGCGTCGTTCACCAGCAATTAAATCATAACCGCCGTTTGCCCTCGGACTTACCACCAATGGTTGTAAAATGCCGTGCACTTTTATAGAAGCTACTAAATTCTGTAAGGCCTCGGGCTCAATATTTTTTCTGGGTTGATTAACATCTGGTTTAATATCTCGCAAACTTATTTCCTGCACACCACTGGTAACTAACGGTTCCAGTACTTTATCAGACGACAATGATTGACTTTCCGAGGCGGTACTTACCGCGCCCCAAAAATTAACCCCTTCTTTTTTAGGTGAAATAAGAGCGCTGAGTCCGCGTCCGAGTTGAAAAGGCTTAGGCATAAAGTTTAAAATCCTAAATTCTAAATCCGAAATCCGAAATAAATCCTAATGATAAAAATTATTAAGTTTGATTATTCAACAACACTTCATCTTTATTTTCCCATCTAGATAATAGTTCCCTCGCCAATGCTTCATAAGCCACTGCCCCACGCGACAACGGATCATACACTACTATTGGTTGGCCATAGCTCGGTGCTTCGGCCAGTCGCACATTACGTGGTATAAAAGTATCAAATAATTTATTAGGAAAATGATTTTTAATTTCCTGTATCACCGCCGCGCCCAAACGACTGCGCGAATCATACATCGTAATCAGCGCCCCACAAATTCCTAAGTTCGGTTTCAAATGAGTTTGAATTAAATGAATTGTATGCAAGAGTTGCCCTAATCCTTCCAAAGCGTAATACTCCGCTTGAATTGGAATCAGTACTTCATCGGCCGCTACTAAACCATTAATGGTTAAAAGCCCTAAACTTGGTGGACAATCTATTAATATCGTATCATAATTTACTCTAGCAATCTCGAGTGCTTGTTGTAATTTATATTCTCGGCCCTCAGCACCAACCAATTCCACCGCCGCACCAGCGAGATCAGGATGAGCTGGTAAAATATGAAGTGATGACAAATCAGTTGGTTTAATTATATCAGTGATGGTCGGTGGTTCAAATAAAACATGATATACATGACGATCATTATCACCCATTCGCACGCCAAAGCCAGCCGAAGCATTGGCTTGTGGATCAATATCAACTAACAGCACTTTTTGCCCGAGGCGCGCCAAATAAGCGGCCAGATTAACTGCCGTGGTGGTTTTACCCACCCCACCTTTTTGATTAACTAATGCAATTATCCGAGCCATGCCCTATTATTTTACCTGCGCGCGCCACTCTTGACAAGCGCACGTAATTAAGCTATACTAAATTGTTCTTTAAAAAACATTTGTGTTTTCTTATTTAGTGCCATATTTTATTATGACGCCTACTAAGAAAACATAATTAATAAATATATAATCAAAAACATTGCAGGAATAATAAAATGTCAAATCAAATTCAAACAAAAAAAACAAACGTTTTGGTAATTTCTGGTGACATCTCACAAATTAAAGCCGATGCACTTATAACCGCTATCAATTCAGAAGGAATGTGGTACGGTGGAATTGATGGAGTAATCAATAAAGTGGCGGGTAATATTTTTCATCAACAGGCGGCTGATAAAATGCCACTCAAAAATGAAGACACAGTAGTGGCTAAAAGCAACAACCAACAACACTACGGAGCATTCACTAATGTAATTTTTGTTATAGATGACTTAAAAAGTCCGCTACATACTATCATCTACAAAGGTCTTATGGCTGCACATACATCTGGTTTTAAAACAGTCACTCTACCAACCATCAGGATGGGTGTAATGCTTGGCGTAGTCGAAAAAACGATGCAAGAAGCAATTGATGAAATGGTTGAAGGAGTTAAATCCTTCTTAGAATTAGTACCGGACGAACTTGAACAAATAACTTTCGTTGTTTACAACGATCCAAAAGTGCAACACATGCTCGACAACGCTTTAAAAAAAATGATTACAATCTAATTTTACAATAACTTTCAATAATACAGGTTTGCCAGTTGTTTAGAACAACTGGCTTTTTATTTACCAAAAAACCACTCCCAAATAAACTTAGAGTGGTTGAAAAAACATAATAGCGGAGAGTGGAATTGCACCACTGACCTTGGGCTTATGAGTCCCACGCTCTAACTAACTGAGCTACTCCGCCCCATTTAGCAAACAGCTAATAGCAAATGGCAAATAGTTCTTATAATTTGGCTGTGCCAGCCATAGCCCTAAGGGCGAAGGTTGGTTGCGGAGGTAGGATTCGAACCTACGACCTTCTGGTTATGAGCCAGACGAGATGCCACTTCTCCACTCCGCGTCGTATAGTGTAAGTTATATTAAAATTTTAAGCAAGCAGTTGTAATCGACTTACTCTCTACACTACCTCATAAAATTCGGTGGTGGGCGAGGAGGGAGTTTATCCCGGGTAGCGCGAAAAGCTACGCCAGCTCGCTTTTCGCGTCGCTCGACTGCGCTTTTGGAGCTTGTCTCGCTCCTACCCTTCAACTTCTAAACATCTATCAATACATCTTGTTACTTTATTATTTATTAAAAAACAATAACTTAAATGGGCGAGGAGGGAGTTGAACCCTCATGGATTTCTCCGTACGATTTTGAGTCGTATGCGTATGCCAGTTCCGCCACTCGCCCTCAATTTGAAGATTTTCCTAAGCACAGATTATCATAATCATATTTTAAAGAAATGTCAAAAATCCACTCTCCACTATATGGAAATTTAAATCACCCTAATTAGAGGGGTGATTTTTGTATACTGATTTTTGTATACTTAACAAATAATACAAATATGCTAATATTATTAGTCAAAAACAAAAAACTTAGTTCTTTAAAATAATCATATTTCCGAAACAAATCAGAGCGGTTAGCTCTAAGGAGAAAAATTGAAAGATATAATATACAAATATATAGTTACACATAGTCGGCCACATCTTGATGAGATAGCGGCGATTTGGATACTACGAAAATTCGGGGAACAAACATTCCCCGGCATCAGCACTGCCCAACTTATTTTTTGGGAAACTGGCGGCCAAACACCAGATGGAAGATCATCACAAGAATATGATAATGAAGGTTATTTATTACTTGGTGTAGGTGGTGGACGATTTGATGAACATCCATCAGGCGATAACCAAAGAAAAAAAGAAGAATGTGCTTTTACCTTGGTAATGCGAGCGCTTGGTTTAATTGACGAACCGTATTTTGAAAAAATTATTACCTTTGTAAAAAATAACGATTTAAAAGGAGCCACGAATCCTTTTGACCTAGCTCAGATCACCCAGTCATTACATCAACAACATCCAAACGATCCACATAAAGTTATAGAGTGGGTATCAATTGGATTAGAATCAAAATTCCGGGAACAATTTAATTTTTGGACTGTAACCAAAAATGAATTCATTGATAAAGCTAAAATTGAAGAAATTCCTGGCCCTGGTTTTACAATAAAGTTGGTAACAATCATCTCTGATGACGAACAAATATCCAAATTTGCCCGCTCAGAACAAGGTTGTAACGCCGGTATTATTATACAACAAAAAACCTCGGGTAATGTACAAATCTTTACTAATCAAAAATTTGGCTTACGCTTACATGATGTAGTCCAAATGATACGTTTGGAAGAGCAGAAGATTAAAGGAAAAATTATTACTTCGGATTGGAAAACACTCTGCATAGAAGGACGAGTTGAAGGTGCTGAAGAATGGTGGTATGTAGAAAAAATGCAATGCCTCCTAAACGGAAGTACAACAGCAAATAATGTTATACCAACACTTTTAACCTTAGAAAAAATCGTGGAAATAGTAAAAATTGGAATAAATCCCCAATTATTCGAACCAGTTAGAAGTGATAAATGCGGGCGAGGTATTTGTAACTCAACAAATAGAAACCCTTGCCCGTGGTACAATTATGGCCTATCCCGCTGTCGTAAGGTTCGATTCGAACAAAACAAAAAATAAGCTATTATTACAATCACAAACCCAACTGTCTTTAAGAGGTTGAGTTTTTTATTTGACTCAAAACTAACTTTCTGTGCTATAATGAAAATACAAAACTTAAAACCAAAGGGGGTGACCCCGCAGTAGAACTCGCTTGACTCGTTCACTACGGGGCGAGACAAGGCTGAATAATTTACAAACTAAAATTTTTGTTAAATTTTGATCAATCTTAAGCTCGAGAGGGGGTGAACAATGTGAACGAATCATCAAACAAAGGTGTACACATGGTTACCTTCATTCTGCTGATAATCGGCGGATTGAATTGGCTTTTGTTAGCTCTATTTGGTTGGGAAGTGGGACAACTCTTTGGCGGTATGGATGCCACAGTTTCTAAAGTAATCTACGTATTAGTCGGCTTGTCAGCCCTTTACGAATTATTTAGCCACGGTAAGTGCTGTAAAATTTGCAAGCCATAAGTAATTTCCATGCTTGTCGTGTATTTAAAAACTCCTGTCATTCGGCAGGGGTTTTTAATTTTAACAAAAAATGCTAAGATAATAATGTCTTTATCAAACTAATTAAACTTTGGAATTTAGAGTTTTGGATTTATTTAGAATTTAGATATTAGAATTTAGGATTTTTGAGAGATTGCTTCGTCCCCCTCGACTCGGCTCGGGATCCTCGCAATGACATAATATTCTTAATCTTAACTAAACAACATATGTACTTAACCGTTCACGCCGCGGCTGGACTTACTCTCGCCGCCTACACTGCGAGCCCTTCGCTCGCTTTTGCGCTCGGGCTTATTTCTCATTTTGTGCTGGATTTTATTCCACATGGTGATGAACATTTAGCCGCCACCCATTTTACGCGCGAGCGTGTTATGAAACGACTCTTAGGTGCGGCGCTACTCGATGGCATTGTACTTATTATTTTTGGTTTAATTTACATTGCCACCACGCCGATTTATAACCCCGCCCCACTTATTGCCGGCGTAGCTGGAGCACTAGCGCCTGATGTACTTCTCGCCATTACCATGATAACCAATGCCAAATGGCTTGAGTGGTATAAAAAATTTCATCACTCAATTCACAACCTACCCGGCCACAAATTAACATGGGTGCAAGGTATGTTTGTGCAAGTAATGGTTTTTATCGCACTGTGGTTAATCTTGATTTAAAAAATAAAATAAAAAAGGGTCCAGATTTTTACTAGACCCCCTAAAATATAATGGATTTACATCCTATAATTCTCGACATGCTTATCGCTCGTTGCAATAAATTCACGCCATAGTGATTTATTTTTAATAAACTGTTCAATTATTTCATGCGCTAATTGTTTCCTAATCCACTCGGCAAAATTTTTTGTAGTATCATCCCATATCGACCCAAGAAATGATACACTACAACAAAAATGGGGATTACGATTTTCTTTCTTAGTCCATTCTCGTAAAAAATCAAGCTGGGCGGTTTTTATCATATGTCTCACTGATTCTATATTAGTATTTGATTTTACCATGCTACGACAACTAATATGTAGTAAGGCAAATGATTTAGTCCGATGTTGATTGACTTCTTTTAACCAGGCCGACAGTATAACCAAACTACTGGTCAAATTTATTGTAATTGCTTTATTATACCGATCAAAATTTTCTACCGTCGTTCCATTTACTAATTCGGTTGGTGATAATGCTCCCCCACACCACACTAAATAACGTGGTAAAAAAGTACCATTACTTATTTGATCAGCTAAGGTAATCACATTAGTTGAATTGGTCAAATCACATTGAATAATATTTAAGTTACCACTATAATCAGGACCACTTAAACTTGAACTAGTCGCACAAACAAAGTGTCCAGTCTCACACATCTCTATGGCTAAATAACGTCCCAAACCACTTCTTCCACCTCCAACAACTAGCACGTTATCAACTACACCTAAGTTGATTACACTGCTAACACTTGGTGAGGGTGGTTTGTCATCATGAAATATACTAATTAATTTCATTATTTTACTCTCACACCATCGGCTAAAACATAAAACAAATGATTCAAACTTATTAAAATGAATAAGATTCATAAATTCTCCTTTATTTTTTTACATTACTACTTTAATGTAATAATGTTTAGATTAATTTGTTAAGCTACAATTTTGATATTTATCAATTTCATTTATATAAAAAACGCCGTACTCCTTAAGTGGGAGCACGGCGGATGATTTATGAAGTCAATTATTTAATCATAATCCTACGCTCGCTCCTACAGGAACGACGATAAGGAAAACAAATAACACCACTAAGCTAATTGAAACAAAAGTAGGGATGATTAAATTATTCTTAATGACTTGTAATTCATGTAACATAATATAGACTATAATTCTATACTACACCTTTTATTTTAACACGTCAAGCAATTTATGGGGATAAGCATTATTTTTGGCTAATACTAGCTTTAAAATCTGCACTCATCTAATTTTTTTCCATTCAACTAACTTCCCCGCCTTAATCTCAATTTCATCCGCCTTACGCAAATGTTTAATTTGCGTTTTTGTTATAAGTGGAAAATGCTTCGCCTTATCCAAAGCGCGCACAATGTACCACAATTCATTGGCCGACGCCATCCAATTCATTTTTTCAAACTTTTTTAAATTTACCGGCACGGAATAACTCCGTAAAGTTTTCTTACCATCATTAGTAAAATATTCATGAAAGTACGACATCGCTAGTTCTCGTACATTTTTATAAATTGGCTCGCGGTACCGCAAAACCGCATGATTAGTTTTACTAATCGCACCCCAAAAGCCCCGTTCTTTAAATAAAGCTACTACGTGATCATCATCGTGCCACACTGATTTTAAATCAAGTAGCAGTGGTTCACAGCCCTGCAGGCGCAAAGCTACTGCGGCGAGCATTGCTCCTTCAATACAATGAGCGCGTTTTTGTTTAAGCACTTCAAGCGGAGACAAACACGTTTCCCCACCCCGCTCAAAATTAATCGGAATTTTGTTAATAAAATCCTGGATTTGAGAGGGGGTTTTTAAATGATTAAGTACGTAAAACTCTTTTGGTAATTCAAACATAGAGGTAAAATTTTATTCAATGTGTTTAGAATCACGAATAAGGAATTACGAATCAAGATAAGTACTACTAACATTCGTGATTCTTAATTCTTGATTCTTTATTCGGAATAATTTGTCTCTGGATTCCCGCCTCCGCGGGAATGACTGAAAGTTCTTACTCTAACCTCTTACTCTTACTAAACTCAAATCGCCACCAACACCACTCCCACCAACATAATCACGCAAGCCAAACTTTTTCTTAAAATATTATGTTCATGAAAAATCTCACCGCCTAAAATTGTCGTAAAAAGTGATGATGAACGTTTAACAGCTACCGCCAAACCAATAAAAGCCAAGCCGACCGCATTAATTAAAGCCCAGCGGTGCCCAACCACGAGTACTGCTACCAAAAAAATCGGCAGTCCAGCTGTTTTTAAACTATGACGCACACCACGCAAGCCATCATGCCAAATTGCTGAAGTTATAATAAAATAAAGGGCCAAAAATAAATTAATAAAAACTAAATAAGTCAATGGTTCTAAATGATAACGTGACAAAACAAATCTATCGGCTAGGGCCGTAAAAGTATAAAGCACAATTGCCACTAAAATTAAAGGCAAATATCGCTGACGTTTTAAATCAGCCCAAATCACACTTAATTTATGATGAGGTTTTAATTCTAAAACAAAAGCACCAACCAGCAATAAAACCAAACCCAAAATCTGCTGGCTAGACAACTTTTCACCCAAAATTGGGTAAGCTAGTAGCGCGGTAAGCCCGGGCGCCAGCACCAACAGTGGCGATACACTACTTACCTCCATATGTTTAACTGCTTTAGCAATTAATAAAAAAGCTGTACCGCCCACTATAGCTATACCGCCTAAAATGATTAAAACTCGCCCTGAAATAGCACTATAGTCAATTACCAAAAAAAATGGTAAAGACACCACCAAGGCCAAAATTGACAGCGTGGTGGCATATTCCATAGCGTGTTCGTCGCGCGATAATATTTTTTTCTCAAAAATAGATACTAGCGATACGAGCCCCGCGGCGAGTAGTGAGTAAAGATACCAAGGCATAAGTGTTTAAATTCTAAATCCGAAATCCGAAATCCTAAATAAATTCTAAATTCAAATGTTTTAAACTTTTTTGGATTTTGGTCATTAGGATTTATTTGGGAATTAGATATTAGGATTTAAGATTTAAAAAAATTAATTTCTAGATTCCCGCCTCCGCGGGAATGACAACTACTAACCACAAGCTATTCACTATCTACTAATTATAATACCACAATCAAAAACCTCCCCGAAATGATCAGAGAGGTTTTTAATTCAATACAACTAATTATCTAACTTGGTTTTGCAAGTACTGTTGATATGCCTGGCGGGCATACTGTTTGTAATAATCTTGCAAATATCTTTCGTATACACTATCCATAGCGCCTTTAACTTCACCTAGAAAATCCAGGTTAAGGCTAGTGGGTTGCGTTTGAACTATACCGGGTAATTGTTGCGACCCGCCGGAAGTAAGTTCCTCTACCTTAGCTTCAAAATCATTGCGAATCTCTTCCATTTCTTCTAAACCACTAGTAATAGCATCAACATCGACTTCTTTCGATGCCATCAGACCACGTAACTCTTGTAATTTAGATTGCGCCGAAGTCATAATATCGTTAAGCTCGGTTACATCAACTTTTTGCTTGGCCAGCTTTTTAACCAAACTCTTGCCTTGATTAATACCCCGTGTAATATTGCCGACATAAGTAGCAAAATTAGACACTGCCTCTAGCTTTTGCTGTTCGTCGCGCGCTTCTTGCATGGCATCAAAGAATCCTTCCATTTTACTAAAGGCCTCTTCACCGCCACCGGCTTTAAACGAAGCATCGGCTTCAGCTAAAATAGCCTGCAATCCAGCTACTTTTTCTTGATAAGCGGCGACAAATCCACTAGTATCAATTTTTGAACGACTGGCGCGGCTTTTAGCTCGATTAAAATCACCAGTCATCCGCTTTAATTCGCTTTGGGCCTGCTTCATCATTTGCGGAAATTGGGCCAAACGTTCCAAAGTTTGCATTTGTTCCATAATTGTTTGACCGGCTTCGCGCAAATCGCCTTCTACCGCTTGGACATCTTCAAAAGATTGGGCGGCATTCACCAACTCCATAGCTGATTTGGCAGTATTTATAGCTTGAGTTAATTCAGCTGGCGGGGTAACGCCCTTCTTTTGAAATGAAGCTACTTTACTCTCAAATTGTTTAATTTGTTTAGCAAAGCCGCTCATACCCTTCTTCATTTGTTTCAAACTCTGCTCTTCAGCCATTTGGCGTTGTTTTTCGTACTTATCTTCTAAATTTGGTTGCTCTTGCATATTTTCTTCATACTTCTGACCAAATGTTGGTTGATTTTGCATTTGACTTTGTTGACCCATCATATCACCTGGCATTTTAGAGCCCATATTATTTTGGCCCATCATTCCTGGTTGATTCTGACCCATTTGGCCAGGTTGTCCCATCATACCTGGTTGATTCATACCTTGACCCATTTGGCCAGGCATTCCCATTTGTCCAGGCATATTATTCATACCAGGTTGACCCATCATACCAGTACCCATTTTACTTGGATCATATTGCCCCATTTGGCCTTGTTGATTTTGGCCCATTTGACCATATTGTCCAGGCATCATATTGTTTTGCCCCATCATACCAGGTTGATTCATACCTTGGCCCATTTGGCCAGGCATTCCCATTTGTCCAGGCATATTATTCATACCAGGTTGAC
>JBBTZY010000171.1:27702-28332 GCA_038061115.1 Patescibacteria group bacterium
CCATCATTCCTGGCTGATTCATACCAGGATTCATTGTACCACTTGGTGGCATCATTCCTGGTTGCTGCCCCATCATGCCACTTGGTGGCATCATTTGACCGCTAGGCGGTGGGGTAAAAGTTCCACCAGAGGGCGGCATTGAAGGTGGGGGTGTAAATGTTCCACCAGATGGGGGAGGTGGTGGAGGTGGAGGAGTAGAGCCACCAGATGGTGGTGGAGGTGGTGGAGGTGGTGGAGATCCTGCATCTTGCGCAAACCCTGGGTTTGCTAAAAGCAAAAATCCAACCAAACTACCTGCGATGACAAGCTTACGCATAGTTGTTTGTATATTAGTGATGGTAGCCAACCATCTGTTTATAAAAATAGCTTAATGTAATTTAAGTATAGCACAATTTTACACAAAAATCAACTTATAAAAATATTTTGGTAAAATAATGATTCTTGGCTAAGATAAAGTTAATTTAAAAAAATAAAAACCGCGGACAAATGAGTTGTCCACAGTTTTTTTTAAAATCCTAAACTCTAAATCTTAAATCCTAAATAAATCCAAATATCTAAATTCAAAAAATGGAAACGAATGCCGCCCTGTCGTAGGGTTTGTACAGAGCGCAAGGCAAACGAGCGTCCGGT
>JBBTZY010000172.1:0-6107 GCA_038061115.1 Patescibacteria group bacterium
GGCTGGCGTCGTCAGTTCGATTCTGACCCGCGGCACAGTGATGATTTGTTAAAAAATATGAAACAATCTGGAGTATATATTTTACAAAGTACAAAAAATTCAAGTTATTACATTGGTAGTACTAACGATATTACCACGAGAATTAATTATCATAATAGTGGTCGGGTAAAAGGGACTAGAAATATATACCCATTAATAATTCTTGTTTTTATTATTTGCAAAAATACAACGGAAGCAAGACAAGCCGAGTATAGATTAAAAAAATACAAACGCAGAGATATTCTTGAAAAAGTTATAAAAGATGGGGTGTTCCCATGGCAGTACAATTAAATTATGAGCGCTCCGACCGCGGTCGGAGGCGTGCCCAGTTCGACTCTGGGGCCCGGCACCACGTAAAAATCGAAGCTTGTAAGCGAGATTTTTACGTGCCCCGTGGCACGAACTAAAGTGAGTGCTTTACGGGGCTACATCTAAATAATCGCTCAACTTACGTGACACAGCCATATTAAACAAAGACTTATCATCTAAAAAAATGGAAAACCAACCACCTAAAAACCAGAT
This sequence comes from Patescibacteria group bacterium, assembly GCA_038061115.1. Classification (GTDB taxonomy): domain Bacteria; phylum Patescibacteriota; class Patescibacteriia; order Veblenbacterales; family UBA10138; genus JBBTZY01. The sequence goes on from JBBTZY010000172.1 coordinate 562, forward strand.
ACTAGAACACTTAGCCAGCCTTTTAACCAGTTGGATTGGTTCACCGAGTTCTTTACTAGCTCATACAATATTTTTTGTAATTATATTAATACTACCCGGCTTTGGAGTTAACACTGAAAAAGTTTTATTAATTTTAACAACCGTTGTTTCACTTGAAGCAATTTATTTATCGATTTTTATTCAGTACTCAGTTAATAAAAGTGCCAGCAAACTTTCTGAAGTCGCTGAAGATATTGAAGATGTCACTGAAGATTTAGAAGAAGTTTCAGCTGATGTAGAAGATATCTCGGAAAACTTAGAAGAATTGCAAGAAGATATAGATGAAGTAGATACTCAAAAAAATTCATACGAAAAATTAGAAAAACAAGCCGAGGCCTTACTTAATGAATTGCGTTCACTTAAGAATAAATCTTAAGTTTAATTTTTAAGCTACTTAATATGAAAAAAATATTACTCTCAATATTAATTGCTTTAAATTTTGTTGCACTAACTAATTTTGCGCTCGCTCAAGATAATGTATGGGAAAGTCCGCCCCCTAAGACATTTACAATTTCCCGCGCCACAATTTCTGGCGTAAGTAAAGATGTAATCACCATTACTTATACAGAACGTGGACGTAAAGTTTATGATCCAGTAATAATTACAAAAAACACCGAAGTATTAAATGGAAAAAAAGTAATGCCGGCTAAAAATCTAAAAGTGCGACAAATAGTGCGAGTAACTGGTTGGCTACAAAATGAACAAATTGTAGCCACTAAAATTGAATTAAATCCAGTAACTATTAAACCAGTTAAAAAACCAGTGGCAAAAAAAGCTGTAAAGAAGGTAGTAGTTACTAAAAAACCGACTGTAAAAAATGCCCTTAAATAAAAATAATTAATTTATGGATAATTATCATCGTCATCCCGGCCGCCACTCTTTAGTGGTTTTTGGTTTGATAATTGCCGTTATAATATTTTTCAGCGCCGAAGTAATATCTGAAGTGCGAAAACAAAAACGAGTTGGAATACAAACAAATTTTTGGCAAGTACTAAAAGGTGATATTAAAGGTAAACAAAAAGCTTTAGATGAAACAATAAACGAACTCCCAGGCTTAACTCAAGACGCTCTAAAAGCTAATTTTAGTATTCGCCAAAAATCACTTGATAATATCGCCCAAGCGCTAGATATTTATAATATGGACACTGGAAAATATCCGACCAAGTTAGAAGAATTGATTCCTAATTATATAAAACAATTGCCTGATCCAAAAAGTTTTCCCTTAACTTACGAACTAACTCGCGCTGGCTACGAACTTTCTACCGAATTACCAAATGGTGAGATAATTACCAGAACACAATAAGTTAGCCACTAGCAATTAGTTCTTAGCCACTAAAAAAATAACGGTTATTGATTAAAAACTAGGAACTAGTGGCTAGTTGCTAGGAACTAAAATATGCGGGTATCGTATAACGGTATTACCACAGGTTTCCAACCTGTTGACAGGGGTTCGACTCCCCTTACCCGCTAAGTAAAATACCTTACCTTTTGGTAAGGTATTTTACTTATATAATGGGAGTCGAAGGGTAGTTTAAAAAACTAAACTGCTTTAGATTTTTAAACACCCGGGCTCTGGCGGAAAAATTTAGCTTATGCTAAATCATTGCTAAATTTTGGGGGAAGAGGAATCCCCTTACCCGCTCCACACAAATCTCGGTCCAACCGAGATTTTTATGTTTTGCAATACTTTTGTGTTATAATAATTACATATGGAAATTATTTCTTTTGTGGGTGTAGTTATACTTTTAATTCTTTTTTTTAATCTTCGTGAACGCGTACTAAAACTTGAAAAAAATATTTCAATCAACTCTACTCAACCAACAATCGCAATAACCGCTCAACCGCTAGAACCACAAACTGGCATACAAGCCACCCCAATTCAACCAATAATACCCGAACAAACTGGTCCGGGGGCTTTTAGTAAATTTGCCGATTGGTTAAAAGAAGATTGGCTTTTAAAATTAGGTGCCTTACTTTTACTGATCGGCTTTGGTTGGTTTGTAACCTACGCTTTTCTTAATAACTGGATTGGGCCAATGGGGCGAATTGCACTTGGAGTTTTTATTGGTGCTTTAATTTTAATTTTAGGATGGTTCCGAATTAAAAAATATTTAAGCCAAGGTAGTATTTTTTTGGTACTTGGCTCCACCGTAATTTTACTAACACTTTTTGCGGCGAGAGAGATGTATGATTTTTTCACACCACTTACTACTCTAAGTGTAATGTTTTTAAGCACTGCTTTTGTTGCTATTGCTAGTGTAAAATACAATCGACGCTCACTTGCCCTAGCTAGCTTAATTTTGGCTGGCGTTGCGCCACTACTTACTAATTCACCATCTAATAACTATGTTGCTTTGTTTTCTTATTTATTAGTTGTAACTTTGGGCGCCATTTGGATAGTTGTTCTTACCGGTCGTAGGGAATTAACCGCCGCCGCACTTATCTTAATAACACTTTATAGCTTACCCCACTTACTTTCTTTTACTTACACCAATAATAGCCTGTTGTTGATTTTTGCTTACATTTTTACCACTTTATTTTTCTTAACTAATACAATTGGAGTTCTAAAATTAAAAGATAAAGAAATTATTCCTGATCTGGTAACTGCCGCCGGTAATGGATTATTTATTTTGGCTTGGATAATGACAACTGCCAAGCCCGAGTGGCGGAGTTTAATAATTTCCGCTTGGATGATTGTATTTGCAGTTGGTTCATTTTTAATTTTTAAAATTACTAACCGACGTGAACCGTTTTACGTTTATGCTGGAATTGGCATTGCTCTACTGGGCGCGGCTACCGCGGCGGAATTAAATGGCGCTGGTGCAACTCTCACTATTGCCTATACAGTTGAGGTGGCAATGATTTCAATAATTACATATTTAATTCTCAAAGATATTCAAATTGCCAAAAAAATGAGCTGGCTTTTGGTAGTACCAGTAATTCTTTCTTTTGAAAGTATCACATCTTATGCTTGGCGAACTAACGTACTACATAAAGATTTTTTTGTTTTACTTGTTTTAAGTTTAATAATGCTCTGGCTAGGTATGCTACTCCTACGTAATAAATTATTACTCATAACCGGTTCAGTTTATTTTTATATACTTTTATGGCTATCTTTACGCGCCGCCTTACCCAACAACGACACAGCGGTTATGATTTCATTAACTATTTATACGATTATCGGACTCGTTTCTTATTTTTATGGTTTAGCAAACAACCAAAAAACTACGCGACTTTATGGTGGAATTTTAGTGGGCTTGGTAGTTGCTAGATTACTTTTAATTGATATTTGGGATATGAATTTAGTAGGAAAAACTATTACCTTTTTCTTAATTGGCACTATTCTTATGAGTACCGCATTTTTGGGTAGAAAAAAATCATCTACCACACCAATACCTAATTCTAATAATCAATAAATTTATGAAATTAAAAATAATACTTTCATTATTTATCTTCTGGGGAATTATCGGTTTAACGGCTACTGCTCAAGACATAATTCCAAATTCAATTACCAATGCTTATCGCTATTACAAAGATATTAATAATATTTCAATCAGTGTGCCAACTGTGGTGGAATTATCTTTAGACAATGAATTAATTGAACGTTTTGATTTTGCCATTCTTGACCGAGCAACCAACTCTTTTGAGCCATATTTTTTTAAACAAGAAACATTAGCTAATGAAGCACGAATTTTAGCTAGCACAACTCCAATTGTTAGTGGTTCATCTTTTATTACCGATAACAATACCAAAACCTATGCCGATTTTCCTTTACCAGAAAATGCTCAAGGTCGTGCTCAAATTATTTTAACCGGCACCCAACCAATTACCTCCTCAACTCTCACTACCTTACTTGATAATAACGTTGCGCTACCTAATTACATAGAAATCAGAGCCCAAATTGATGGCCAAAATAGAATCGTAGCGGCTAATCAACCAATGACTAGCTACACTATTCACTTTCCACAAACCACTTCTGACAAATGGATAATCACCTTTACTTTTGGACAACCACTTCGGATTAGTGAAATGCGCTTACTACAAGAAAATACTGCCAAAACAAATTTTAATTATCTTCGTTTCTTAGCCCAGCCATCACACAACTATCGAATTTATCTTGATCCCGATAGATTAGTGCAAACGCCCACTAGAGAGGCGGGAAATTTAATGTCAGCCAACGACATTTTGGCTATGAGCGCTATAAAATCACAACTTAACCCAAATTATACATTTGCCGATAGTGATGGTGATGAGCGACCTGATTTTTTGGATAATTGTATCTCAACAATAAATCCAGATCAAATTGATGTTAATAGAAATGGTCGTGGTGATGCTTGTGACGATTTTGATCAAGATGGGTTAATTAATACTAGAGATAATTGTCCTAATATTCCCAATCGAAATCAAATAGATACTGATGGCGATAAAATTGGTGATGTTTGCGATAACGAAGAAAGTCGAACAACAGAAAAATATCCATGGCTACCTTGGGTAGGGATAGGTTTTGCTGGCTTAGTTTTAATTATCTTACTAGCTATAACTGCTAAATCACTGGGATCAAATGGAACTAACAATAATCCTTAATATAATCTAAGCACCACAATTCAAATCAAACCCCCACTCTCGGGGGTTTTGTGGTAATATGGTAATTTTTTGTATGCGGTAAATACAAAATTCTAACTGGAGAAAGGTTTTTGATAAATAATAAAGATAAAATAATTAATAAAAAAACTCTACCGCATTTCCAGAGTAGAGTTTGATCGTTTATTAATTCGTTTAAAAATATTCTTTTATTGAAATTTTTTGATTCGATTTTTTAGTATATCCGCCATATCCTACCAACGTAGCCACTTATTAACGTCGATTCTTTTCGCTAAAAATAGGAGAATCGAGTAATTCAGCTGATGATTTTGTAGGTATATTAGGAAATAAATTTTGGTCTTCGCTTCCCAAGATAATTTCAATTTCCGTCTTGAAAAATTCCAGTAGGTGATCATCCAATGGATCACAAGCAACAGGATCGTGAGTTGTTATACGAAGTCGCATGCCGTTTACAATGGTGTACTTACCATATTTTAATTTGACCATAGTTGCAGCTAAACGACCAGCTTCTTCATTTAAAATTTCCTGTTTATCATTTCCAACAGTTTTAGAACTGCCTATGTATTTTCCATCTCCAGACAGACCAAAACATAACTGCGTTACTGTGGGGGTACCGTCGGATAATTCATTTCTAGTACCACAAAAAATTTTGAGCTCTGTGTATTGATTCATATTAATCCTTCTTAAATTAATGTTTGTTTAAATTGTTTGTGATTATCTATTTAGTACAAAATACCCAAAAGAGAAGCACAAACTTTTGTTAAAGAATAAATCAATTTAACACCTTTGTTAATTCTATGTCAAGTGGTTTAATTAATTATTAACTTTACTGACTTTTGTGGTAATATGGTAATTTTAATTTGTGGCTCAAGGATTTTTTAATGAGGTTTATAAATTAGTAAAAC
>JBBTZY010000173.1:0-7081 GCA_038061115.1 Patescibacteria group bacterium
AAAGTATGCTCCGCTACAGTACGCTCGCCATAAGCTGGTACATAACTAACGGCAATGCCACGCTTATCACAAGCCGTCACTTCAATATGATTAAAACCCATTGAGCGGGTGGTAATAAATTTAAGCCCCGGCAGTTTAGCTAACATTAATTCATTAACTTCTGAATAAACAAAAAGCACCAAAGCGTCGTAACCTGCCGCCTCTTCAATATGCTCTAAATTCAAAGCGTGATCATAAAATTTTAATTCATGACCAGACAGTTGAGCAATTAAATAATCTTTTTCAAAATGTTCAACTTCAAAGATTGCTATTTTCATACCCAGTATATCAACTTCACTACGCCAAAATAAAGCGTAGGAAAGTTTGGTAGTTAATGATTAGATTGTGATTTTGATAAGATAACATAGTTAAGTAGTAATTTGGCGAAAGCTTAAGTGAACCCAGATACTAAGAGTTTAATTATATTTGTTAGTAAGATTAAGATTAATTAAAATAAGACGCTTGAGAGAAGTGAAGTCCAGTACTGTGTCAGCAGACTCTAGTACTGGGTGAAGTTGTATTACTGGGCATTATATTTTTTTTTAATTAAAATTAAACTGATAATTAAAGCAATTAAGAAAAATACTGAACCACCAAAACAAGGTGTAGTAAACGGATTAGTCATTAAAAGTCCAGAGCAACCTACGCCCGGTGTGTTACCACGCAACCAGAATGGAATAGCAGTATAAAAAAAGTTGCCCCAAGCAAATAAAGTGCTCGCAATAAGCAGCCAATTTAATCTTGATTGTTGTTTAGCTTGTAAATTAGCGTCTGATAAACGTAAAATATAAATTGACCACGAAAGCGCAATTATAAAAGCAAACGCACCCCAAAAACAAGGTGTGGTCACTGGATTGGGTAGCGCACAATCTTTAATTTTAAATACCGTGCCTTCAATGCCATAAAACCGAACAAAATCGGTGTACACAGTGTACCAAGCGAAGATACTACCACCAAATAGAACTAGGGTTTGTGTGTAGAATAATTTTTTTAGCATAAATAGTTGTTTAAATCCGAATATCTAAATCCGAAATCATAAATCCAAAAAGTTTTGATTTTTAAGTATTAAGATTTTAAAATTTATTTGGGAATTAGACATTAAGATTTAGGATTTTTAAAAATTATAAATTAATCATTAGTGATTTTGTGAGAGATTGCCACGCTAGCCCTTTTGGGCTTCGCTCGCAATGACGTGCTACGTACTAAAAGTTAAAATACTATTACTCCAACCATTTCCACTTCTTTACCAACTCCAACTCCTTCCACCATTTCCCTAGTCCATACCACTCTCCAGCGGAAGATGCACCCAAACCAATCAAAACCAACGCATAAACAATATGCTCATCAAATAGTGGGTTATTTTTTGGCGGTAGCGATAGCGCGGTGTACATTAAAACCATCATTAAAGCGCCAACATAACCAGCTAGTCGCATAGCAACACCTAAAATAAGCGCTGTGCCAACAAAAACTAGTCCAAGCATAAACAACCAATCAACTACTACACTGCCCGAAAGCTGTTTAAAAAATGATGCACCAGCGCCAGAAGTTCCAAATTGTAAAAATCCGGCAGTGGGCGAAACACCGGCTAACCATGATTTTTCTGCCACTGTCGCAAAACCCAAACCAAACAACTTATCCAAAAAAGCCCACAGAAATATAAAACCCATTACAAAACGCAAGACAGACCAAATTTTTTGTTCAATTGTATATGGCATATTAATTAATAATATTAACAACTTGCTCGTTGATAGAATATTTTCCACCATTAACTTCTACCGGAATGTGTCCAACCAAGGCCTTCAAATTTAAAGTCTGCCCAGAGTAGTTACGTACCGACGTACCATTCACTTCTATTGGTAAAGTAATAGTGCCATTAGGTTGTAGATTGAATTTTTTTGACTTACCGTATCCTAAAGTAATCATAGCTTCTGGATAAGTCGCCTGACTGCTATTATTTTTAACTGTCACATTAAATATTACTTTAGATTTAACTTGACCACGTTTAAGTACAGGATTCTGGCCGGGCGCTAAACTAAAATCAGTAATTGCTAAATCATTTACTCCTGCTTCTACACTACCTTCTAAAATTTCCGGCAAACAATCTATTACCCAAGGATTTTGACCTGGATCATACCGCCGACCGCAAACACCAAACTGAAAATTGTTCACTGGTTGCCAAAGTATTAGACCACCATCATCCTCTCTGGCATTACCTTTCATAATTACTGACACTTCTTTTTCCTCACTGGCTTTAATTGTACCGCCAAATTTACCATAAAACCAATCTGAATATAAAACATAACTACGCCTGACTGTGCCAGTATTTTTTAAACGTACGGAAATTTTAAAAGCGCTCTTAGCGTCATCTTCTGTTATGGGCCAATAACCAGGCGCAGGGTTTTGTACCTTAAACGAGCCAGGTACTATTTTAAGCGCATCCTTAGAATCCATTTCCACTTCCTTATCTCCATTCATTACTAAAGTACAAGTATCATTAGCACCAAATGAGGCACAATCCTCTCCCCAATTTATAAACTCACCCACTACTGAATAATCCGGTTTAACAACAACACTTACCCCAGCTGGTAATCTATATTTATTATCCATAGCCCCACTCCCGCCATTCCAAATAGATTTTTTACTAATTTTAGGATAATTAACTATTTTTATAGCTTGCAAACCTTTCATTTCACGCCCACTAAAAGTTAAGGTAACTGAAGGATTTTGTTGAGCTTGAACATTAATCGATGCCCAAACCAATATTCCAGCCACAATAACCACTAACCCAGCGTGAGTTAGATGACGTTTATGATGTTTACGTAACATAAGTATTAATTAATTCTGTAAAACTTTTTTTCGTTCTTGATACTCTTTAGCGCTAATTTCACCTTTTGCAAAACGTTGGCGCAAAATTCGTATCGCTTCGGAAGCATCAGTTGATGTACCACTTTTATTAAATGAATTAAACAAAGCCATTACACCTAAAATTAATAACCCCCAAAACAGAATCATAAAAATAAAACCAAAACCATACATCATATTGAAAGTCCTTTATTTCTTTCCAGACCAGAGGTCTGGAAAAATATTAATAATTTCATCTTACTTAATTATAGTTTAAATCGTTTGAGACGTAAACTGTTGCTAACGACACTAACACTTGATAACGCCATCGCACCCGCCGCGATGATTGGATTTAAAAATCCAAGCGCCGCGAGGGGCACGGCCGCTAAATTATAAACAAAAGCCCAAAATAAATTTTGTTTGATAATCCGAAATGTTCTCTTAGTTAAATAAAGTGCTTCCAGTACTTTAAGTGGGCTACCTTGCATAAGCACCATTCCGCCGGCCTCAATTGCAATATCAGTACCAGTGCCCATGGCGAGGCCTAAATCGGCTTGTACCAAGGCCGGTGCGTCGTTTATACCATCACCCACAAAAGCTACTTTTAAATTCTCAGCTTGAATTTTAGCCACGGCCGCGGCTTTACCTTGTGGCAAAATTTCAGCTAACACTTCCGTAATGCCGAGTTGTTTAGCAATGGCCTGACCAGTACGTAAATTATCGCCAGTCATCATTACCACCCGAATATTTTTTTTCTGTAAGGCGGCAATGGTGGCAATCGAATCATTTTTAATGGCATCGGCAATCGCAATCAAACCCATTAACTTATTGTCTTCGGCCACACCCACTACGGTTTTAGCTTCGGCTTCAAGTTGCCCAGCCGCGCCCTCAATATTTCCCAGTAGCACGCCCTCATTTTTTAACCAACGTAAATTTCCCACTCTAATTTTCTTATCACCGAGCAACGCACTCACTCCTTGCCCAGAAATATTAATAAAAGATGATACTTCTGCGCTGGCGATTTTTAAACTCTCAGCTTTATTTACCACGGCTTGCGCCAAAGGATGTTCTGATAATTTTTCTAAACTGTAAGCTAATTTTAATACCGCTTCAATTTGGTAATCAGCTTGCGGCACAATATCAGTTACAATTGGTTTGCCTTGCGTTAAAGTGCCGGTTTTATCAAAAATTACGACTTGAATTTTACTACCTCGCTCTAAACTTTCAGCATTTTTAATTAATACGCCGCGCTTCGCCCCAGTACCAGTGGCCACCATAATAGCAGTTGGGGTAGCGAGCCCTAAAGCACACGGACAAGCAATTACGAGTACTGCGACAGCTGACATTAAACCTTGATTTAAATCACCGGTTGTAAAATACCAAACCGCTACTGTAGCCGCCGCGATTACCAAAATAATTGGCACAAAAATTCCGGAAATTTTATCAGCTAATTTTTGGATCGGTGCTTTTTTAGTTTGCGCCTCGCTCACCACTTTCACAATTTGGGCGAGCACTGTACCTTCACCAACTTTTGTTACGATAATTGTAAGCACTCCATTGATATTTAAAGTGGCACCAAAAATTTCATCACCTATTTTCTTCCCCACTGGCAAACTTTCGCCAGTTAACATTGATTCATCAACACTTGACTCACCACTTAACACCTTGCCATCAATTGGAATTTTTTCACCGGGCTTAATTAATAATTTATCACCAATCATAACTTCCTCAATCGGCACTTGTTCTTCTGTTCCATCAACTCGCACGCGACGAGCAGTTTTAGCACCCAGCTCTAATAATTTCTTAATGGCCGCACTGGCTCGCCCCCTACTTTTGGCTTCCAAATATCTGCCCAACAAAATAAAGGCGGTTATAATAGCTCCGGTCTCAAAATATAATTCCATCCCACTATCAAACAATATCCACCAACTGTAAAAAAACGCGGCCAAAGTGCCTAGTGAAATTAAGGTATCCATATTGGCACTTAAAAAACGCAAACGCTTTAATAATCCCAAATGAAATTCTAGACCAGTAATAATAATTACTACACTTCCTAAAATTGCTTGTAACCACAAAGATAAATCTCGACCCCAAAAATAAAAACCCAACTTAATTTCAGCCATAGCCAGCACTGCTACTGGCACTGCTAAAATTAAAGCAATAATGGCCTTATGTTTAATGCCTGAGACTTCGGCTTCATCTGCCCCATGATCATGTTCAGCATGTTTAGTATGCACTGCAACCTTGTAACCATTTTTAATCACCGCTTGGTGTAAATCGTGTTCAGAAATTTTTGTATCATCAAATTCCACTTGGGCTTTATTTAAAGCTAAATTCACTACCGCTTCGGTAACACCCGGTAAACTATTTAGACTTTTTTCATTACGCACCGCGCACGAAGCACAGTGCATACCTTGAATGTTAAATGAAAGTGATTTCATACCCAGAATATCAACTTCGCTCCACCTAAATCAGGCAAGCGAAAGTTAAAGAATTAATAATTAAATAATGATTAAAATTAGGTAACATAATTAAACTTATGGATTAGGTGGAAATTAGCTTTAGCGAAGTTGTATTGCTGGGCATAAATTAAGATCGGTTAGATTTGTGATAAATTTGTACCAGCTCCATGGTGGCAATTTTTGCGCCATCTTTTTTGTGAAATTGATGCACCACATGAGTTTTTAAATGATTTTCAAGTAACAAACGCTCTAAACTTTTCAGCGCTTCGCGCATAGCAAAAGATTGTTCCAAAAGTTTGGTACAATAATCCTCGCGTTCAATAGCACGGGCTAAGCCATCTAATTGGCCGCGGATAATTTTCGCGCGATGCAACGCGCGTTTTTTGATTTTTTGATCAACCATAGTTAATGGGTTAAAAAATTAAGAACTAAAAAATAATTGAAAACTTACTTAACAACTTACTACGAATTAGATGCGTTCCGAATCTAGAATTAAGAATTAAGAATTAAGAATTTTTTTGGGATTTGGTCCGCCAGTTGGCGGATTGGGATTTTTTAAAATTTAAAATTTAAAATTTTTATTAATATCCATTACCCCTATACCCTATTATAAGAAATACGACAAAAATTGTCAAATGGGGTATCCACTTAAGCAACTAACCGATAATAAATATTAATCCTAGCAACGAGATAGCCGCCACGCCTGAAGCCACTCCAAACCAAAAAGTGAGTACTGGTGAGGCCTGAAGCCACCAACTCCCCTCCTCGCTTGAAGTAGTCGACATATTATCAAAGTCGGGATCAATGGGAATATTAATCATAATACATAAAATAAATTTTAAAAATCCTAAATCCTAATATCTAAACTCTAAATAAATCCCAATGACCAAAATCCAAAAAGTTTTAAACATTTGAATTTAGAATTTTGGATTTATTTAGGATTTCGCCTGCCTGCCGGTAGGCAGGGATTTAGATATTCGGATTTTTGAGAGATTATTATGTCACTCACCTCACTCACTCTTCATAAATGACGTAACGCTATCAAATTAACTCTTCGCTACCACCACTATCTGCCCTCGGTACATTCCCATACCACAACTAAAAGTATAACTCCCCGGCGCTTCGGGTGTAAAGGTGACTACATTATCCGCTGTGGGTTTTAAGAATACTGGTTTCACTCCCAGTCGTGGCGCTTGTAAAACTGTTACACAACCTTGCGCCCCACGCGCATCTATTTCCCACCGCACTGGCACACCGGCCTGTAGTGTAAAAGAATCAGGTGCATAACCACCAGTAAATACTTTCATTTTCATTACTTGCTCACGGCCATTAAAAGTTACATTGGAATCTTGAGTTGAATCAGCTTGACTAGTTGGCCACAGCGCTGATAATTTTATAGGATAACCTAAAACTGTTAAACCATTTTGGATATTCCATAACCCGAGCACAAGTACAGTAGCGCCAGCTAAACTAAAAAACCAATCACCTAGTTTACCTTTGAGTGAACCCGACACAAAACCAAGGGCAAGTAGTGCCGGCGCGGTACCAAGCGCAAATACTCCTAAAATTATACCACTAGTTAAAGCGCTACCAGTTGTCAGTGCGTAAAGTTGTAAGGCTTGCGTAAATCCACACGGTAGAAAGAAAGTGCCACCACCTAAAAGAAATGGCACATACCACTGCGGTTTCCCTTGCGCATCCATTAATTTGTGACCAATATTTTTGTGTAAACGCGGAAC
>JBBTZY010000174.1:0-11389 GCA_038061115.1 Patescibacteria group bacterium
ATCTCAAACACATTATTGATTTCGGTCACACTTATTAATGAGCTAATGCGGGGCTAAAAATAAGGTAGAGTAAATTTGGATAATTTTGAGCTTGACATAATTTATTTATTTTGTTAAGGTAAAATATCGTTATTATCATTATTTAATCTATGAATAAATTTTATATTGGTTTTTTGCTTGTTTTTAGCATTTTTTTCTTAATTCATCCGCAAATTACTTTGGCGACTGCGCCAGCTGTTACCACAGTTAACGGCCGTGTTTTAGTAAATACTGGGGAAATGGTTAGTTGGACTGTTTCTGGGCTAGATGTCGAGGGTGGTGATTTATTATTTAGTGCTAATTGGGGTGATGGCACAGCAGTTACTACTGCCTCTGCTTTATCAGTCGCCAACACTCAAACTTCAGTTACTTTAGTTCATACTTATACAGCGCCCAGTACTTTTGTTATTAATTTTTCAGTTGGTGATGGTACAACTACTTCAGCGCTAATGCCATGGACAGTGGTGGTACGTGGTAATTCTTTAAATCAAGCGCCAGTGCTTGATAATGTAAATGGTGTAGTAGCAGTGAATATTGGAGCTGATAATTCGTGGTTAGTGCGAGCCCATGATGCTGAAGATGCCGCCTTAAATTTAGAAGTAAATTGGGGTGATGGTTCTACTAATACACAAACCACTTTAAGCACTTCTATTGCCGGGCAAGTGGCAGAAAAATCAGTTAATCATATTTATAATTCAGTTGGAAATTTTACAGCGAATTTTAAAGTAACTGACTCAAATAATACCACAGCTGATTTAAATTGGAGTGTAGTTGTTAGTTCAATAGCAATTCCACCAGTGATTGATTTAGTGAATGGTGTAGTGACAGTAACTGTTGGCGCAAATAATAATTGGGTAGTTAGAGCGCATGATGCCGATGGTAAAGTAATAAATTACATAGTGGAATGGGGCGATGGCACAGCTAATAGCACTAGTACCAAAACTGGTACGGTGAATGGCCAAGTTTTAAGTGAAAGTTTTCCTCATACTTATAATGCGGTTGGTACGTATAATGCTAAATTTAAAATAACCGATGCTTCAAATCTTCCAGCTGAATTAGCTTGGACTGTGAATGTTGTTTCAGGCGGCGGTGGAGGAGGTAATGTTCCGCCAATCGTGGCATTAACCAAGCCGATAAATGGCTCGTCTTTTACTGCTCCAGCCAGTGTGGAATTAGAAGCCACGGCGACTGATCAAGATGGGACAGTTACTAAAGTAGAATTTTTAGTTGACAATTCTGTCGTTAATACTGATACAATTAGTCCGTTTAATTTTTCTTGGACTTCGGTGGGAGCTGGTAATTATAAATTAAAAGCGCGGGCCACTGATAATAACGGCGCCACTACTACCTCAACAGAAACATCAATTACAGTTAATAATCAAAGCACAGGTGGAGGTTGTACTTCTAATTGTGGTGGAAGTGGCGGCGGCGGTTTTATCCCCACTAATCCTAAAGCCGACACTGTTGGTATTTCAGTGGTAGAAGGCCCAATAGTTAATAGTGTGAATGTAACAACAGTTTTAACTTATGGCATAGATATTTCCGGCATTGCTTTAAGTAATACGCCTGATTTTACGGGTGCAAGTTTTTTTGCGCCGAGCGTAAATAAACCTTGGGAATTAACTTCTGGCGATGGTTATAAAACTGTTTATGCTCGTTTCCGAAATAACTCTAGTGGTTTTACTGATAAATCAACCAGCGTCCAATTAGTAACTCTAACTGGTGCAACCCCTAGAGTTTTAGGTGAACAATGTTTTAATGTAATAGCGTTTGAAAAAGCGCAAAGTAAAAAAGTTAACAAATGGTTGACCTCGGTTACTAAAGGTAAAATTTTAAATAACCAAGATGTGAAAAATGATTTATGGTATGTTGATCCTGTAACTGGTGCGCGTTATTTCTTGCCAAGTGGGCTTAAATCATTTGGTGTGATGAATGCTTTAAGTAAGGAAATCTCAATAAGTGATTTAAGAAAAATTGCCATTGGTTCGCCGTTGTCTATTTTTAATGGTGATGATGCCGATGCCGATGGCTTACCCGATAGATTAGAAAATAGTATTGGTAGTAATTCTGCCAAAGCCGATACCGATAGCGATGGTTATACTGATGCTTTAGAATTTACCACTGGCTATAGTTTGGTGAAGGGTAGTAGAGCGAAACCAATTTATGATTTGAAATTAAGTAAAAAGTTAGCAGGATATGTAGTTAAACTAACCGAGACCGGTGAAATTTGGTATGTAAATCCTAAAGATAATAAACGTTATTTTGTTCCCGAAACCGACAACGCTTACGCCATACTCACTAAATTAAGTTATAAATCGTACGAAAATGAATTACGCGAGCTTGCAGTGGGAACTAAGCTTCAAGGTGTAGAAATTGTAGGAGATTTTACTTGTGGCACGCCAAGGGGCGCTAAGCTTACCAATGGTCGCCGTTACTTCGTTTACGTAGCGCCTAAGCCAAGGGTAGCTGGTGTGAAAGATGTTAAACCAAATATTTGTAAATCAATTGATAAAAACGCCAC
This sequence comes from Patescibacteria group bacterium, assembly GCA_038061115.1. Classification (GTDB taxonomy): domain Bacteria; phylum Patescibacteriota; class Patescibacteriia; order Veblenbacterales; family UBA10138; genus JBBTZY01. The sequence goes on from JBBTZY010000174.1 coordinate 2,561, forward strand.
TCAAAAAGAAATAGACCGGTTGCAGAAGTTATTACAAGAGCCGGCGTGTAAAGTTACCTTACCCAAAGCGGGAGTGAATTAAAGGGGTAGTATTTAATATATTTTATAAAAAAGAGTTAGCGCGAGCTAACTCTTTTTGTATACATTGACAAAAAGTTGTGTATTAGATAAAATAGCAACATATTAAAATCAAAATAAATCATAATAATAAATAAAAATAGGAGTTTAACATGAATAATATAAATGATTCAAAAATATTACAAAGTGTATTTACACCAATTAATCCGTCGTGTATTACCTACACAAATCTGCAATTAAAAGAAAGGGAAGTAAGATTTTATCTAGACGCTGTTGATCAAGATGCGGAATTTTCTTTAACACTCATGTTTTGTTTTGATGGTGTGGCGAATTTTCCAGAAGGTCTTACTAAATCGTTAGGCGATTTTGATGAAAATATTAAAGAAGAAGATGTGCCAACAGGTTATTATGTGCCTATTAACGCAACAGATTTTAATGGTATTCAATCTGGTGATTGGTATTCTCATGCAATTGGTGGAATTTGCGCCAAGGAAGTATCCTCATTAATTTTTGAGTTGAACAAAGATGACCCGGAATGGTCAGCGGTAAAATGTTTAATGTCAATCGGTGGTAAAACATTTTCAATGGAACTCGAATTTTTTGATATTAATTTTGAAGATTTATTTATTTTTGATTAGCATTAGAATTGTTTGTTATAAGGATTGGCATAAGCTGATCCTTTTTTATTATATTTGACAAAATTTACTGATTTGTTAAGGTGTTAGCATATTAAAATAAAAATAAATCTCAGTTCTTTTAAATTATTTACAAAGGAAAAAGTAATGAATAATATTTTAAAAATAATGGCCACATATATTTGGCTTGACGGCGCTAAAGTACAAAAATTGCGTTCCAAAGTAAAAATAATTGGAGCAGTAAAATCACTTTGTGACATTCCGCCTTGGAGTTTTGATGGGTCTAGTACCTATCAAGCCACAGGAAATAAAAGCGATTTAGCATTGCTTCCTGTGTATTATTTACCAGATCCAATTTTAGGTTCGCCTAATATTTTAGTAATGTGTGAGGTGTATAATACTGATGGTAAGCCGCATTCAAGTAATCATCGTAATAAATTGCAGCAAGCGGTAAAAAAATATCCACAAGCTAAAGCATGGTTTGGCTATGAACAAGAATTTACTATGTATGATAAGCGGGGTAAATGGCCATTGGGTTGGCCAGTTGAAGGATATCCTGGTGCACAAGGTCCATATTATTGCGGTGTTGGTGCTAATGATGTTAACGGTCGTGAATTAGTCGATCTTCACACTATTGCTTGTATGCGGGCTGGTATTAAAATTTGCGGTACAAACGCCGAAGTTATGCCAAGTCAATGGGAGTTTCAGATCGGCCCCTTAGGCGCCTTGGAAGTTTCTGACCAAATTTGGTTAGCGCGTTGGCTTTTATACCGTTTGGGTGAAGATTTAGATATATCTCCAAAATTAGATCCCAAACCGTTTCCCGAAGAAGATTGGAATGGCGCTGGATGTCACATTAATTTTTCTACTGCTGCTATGAGACGTAAAGGTGGTATCAATGCTATTTATGAAGCTATCAGAAAATTGGAAGGATTTCACAAACAGCACATTCAAGTTTATGGTGATGGCAATGAGGAAAGATTGACTGGCAAACATGAAACCTGCGACATTAATACTTTTAAAGCTGGTATAGGTGACCGCGGGGCTTCAATTAGAATTCCACTACCAACAGTTCAGAATAATCGCGGATATCTTGAAGATCGTCGCCCAGCTGCAAATGTTAATCCATATTTGGGTTGCTTGGCCTTACTGGAAACTGTTTGTGGTAATGGTTTCAAACCATAAGCACTAATTATCAAATTTAATAATCCAAAGCCGGTTAGATTATACCGGCTTTATTTTTTTTAAGAAAAATGATAGAGTAGTTGCGTTGTTTGTTAGTAAGAGTAAGAGTTTTTAGTTTACAGAATTTCCTCCCCTCGAAGGGGAGGTTAGGTGGGGTAGAGATTAACGTTTTATCACCCCTCCTTACCATCCCCTGTCAGGGGAGGAACCAACGAGTGTGTTATTTTTATGAATAAAATTAAACCATTAGTTTATATGGCACTATCGGGCGGGGTGGATTCCGCTGTTTCGGCGTACTTGCTAAAAAAACAAGGTTATGAGGTACGCGCTGTATTTATGAAAAATTGGACCGGCACGCATTTGAATTTAGCGGGTGAATGTAATTGGACTTATGAACGTGACGACGCGGCTAAAGTTGCCAAGCATTTAAATATCCCATTTGAAGTTTGGGATTTTGAACGCGAATATCGGCGTGATGTCGTGGATTATTTTTTTCGCGAATACGCCCGTGGCCGTACGCCGAACCCAGATGTGCGGTGCAATCAATATGTGAAGATTCCTTTGTTTTTAAAGCGTGCCTTAAAAGAGGGCGCGGATTTTGTGGCGACGGGACACTATTGTAAGAAATCCAAAATTCTAAACCCTAAATCCGAAATAAATCCAAAATCTAAAATCCAAAATTTTAATTACAATTTATTAAGCGCAGTTGATACTAATAAAGATCAGTCGTATTTTCTTTATACTTTAAATCAAAAACAGCTTAAGTATTTACTTTTTCCAGTGGGGGAGATGACAAAGCCCGAGGTACGAGCTTTGGCCAAAAAAATTAAATTACCAGTGGCGGTAAAGCCCGATAGCGTGGGAATTTGTTTTGTGGGCGAAGTAAAAATGGAAGATTTTTTAAAAACTCGTTTACCAAATCGTCCGGGAAAAATTTTAGATACCAAGGGCAATGTTTTAGGCGATCATCAGGGTTTACATTTTTATACTATTGGACAGCGCTCGGGAATGGGACTCGCTAATGGTCCTTGGTATGTTATTGGTCGGAATCGTCGTCGAAACGAATTAGTAGTTGGTAAATTAAAAGAGCAAAAATATTTACTGGCTAAAACCTTTACTACAGAAAAAGTTCATTGGGTAGCAGGCGAAGCGCCTAAATTGCCGGCGACGTTTTTAGTGCGTCATCGTTATCGTCATCCAGTTTTTTCGGCCCGAGTTAGCAAAGTCGGCAGTAAGCTCAAGGTTGTTTTTCAAAAATCCCAGCGCGCTATTACCCCTGGGCAATCGGCGGTGTTTTATTCCCTTCCATTTAAACACTCACCAAGCGAAGATTGGGGAAATAAAAAAAAGGGGGAATCCCGCGTAGCTTTAGCGAAGTGGGATAAAAAGTTAGATCAGAACTTAATCTGCCTCGGTGGCGCAGTGATTGATAAGGTTGAAAATAATAAGTTTAAGTGGTAGGATGTAAATAATTAAATAAAAATTGTACAATCACATATAAAAATAAAATAAGGTGAATTATGCTAAAAGATGAAAAAGTTGAAATTTTACAATTAGGGGAAATTGAAATTACGCGCGTATCTACAATAGAAGAAATGGGTAATATTAATCCAATATTGCTTAGCGCTTCTCAAGTAGGGAGTGAAAACAATATTCTAAGTGATTTTTTAGACAATGATGAGGAGTGGAACTAGATTAAAATGAATAAAATAAAACATATTACCTTAACAAATTGGAGTAAAAAATGAGAGAAGAGAAAAAGACAAGTTTAACAGATCATTCAGCTTGGCGAGCTATTAATGAGTGGGCACCAGCTTTGGAAGGTGGTATTGCTAGTGCTAAGGTTAATGTTTTTGTACCTGAATTAAAAAAAGAACAACACATTAACATACGTGGATTAATCAAGAAACATTATAAAAATAAAAAATAAGGTGAATTATGGAAAAAGATGAAGAAAATAAAATTCCTAAAATTGTACTTACACCGCTAACCGATTCTGAAAAAAGAAGAGTAAAACAATTAGAAAGTGGTCGTGTGGAGCCTTGCTCAAATATTATTTCAGATACAGGAGCAAATTGTTTTATGGGTCGGAATCCGTCTACTGGTAAATTGCCACATTATGCTGACCCAAGTCGAAAAAGAATAGGAATTTAAATTGTGAGTTACAAAATAGCGCACATGCCGATGTTGCAACACCTCGGCATTTTTTATTTTGGTGTGATAATTTTTAGTCAATAATCTATTCTCTAATTCGCGCGAATAGGCGAATAGTTTTGATGGGGCACTATTTATGAATAAAAAAAAGACGACGGATACAAATGTGCCCGTCGTTTGGTGCAACTATGATTTCGACATTGATTAGGTGCTTGTAGCTGGAGCTTGAATTCCAATTTCTTTTAATTCTTCTTCGTTTAAGAATTTTTGGCCAAGCCATTCAAGTATGTAATTAGTAATTGATTGAGTAATTGGAAGGCGTTCATCTTTCCCTAATAGCTCAATGTATAATTTTTTAATACAAGTTTTTATTGAGGTACCGTTCTGCAAGGCCAAAGAGATAACATTGCAAAAAAAGTTAATTGATTTGGCGATAGTCAAATCAACGCTTTTTGTCGTAACGGAAATTTCACCTGGTGTTTCGTCTTTGTAAAGCCCAACAGTAATATTGTAAGTACCTTTTTCTACTGTAAATTCATGCGTAATGTTTTGTTTTATCTTTGGCAATTTTTTTACTTTAGATTTTTTTATGCGTATCATTTTTTTGTTCGTTCATTGTATGAATTATTTTTTTAAAGAGTTAATTTGTCTAAAGCTTAGTTAAAATGTTTATTTATGTCAAGCCGTTGAAATTATTCTATTATTTTGCTAAAGTATAGATATTATGACTGCAGAAGTATTAAGGCAAAAATACATAGAATTTTTTAAGTCCAAGGGGCACGCGGTGATTCCGTCGGCGTCTTTGGTGCCGGAAGGAGATGCCACTACGCTGTTTACGGGTTCTGGCATGCAGCCGATGATTCCTTATTTACTTGGAGAAAAACATCCGTTGGGAATGAGGATTGTTGATTCGCAAAAATCATTTCGTAGTGGTGATATTGATGATATTGGCGATAATCGTCATACCACATTTTTTGAAATGCTGGGAAATTGGTCACTCGGGGATTACTTTAAAAAAGAGCAAATCGGGTGGATGTTTGAATTTTTAACTAAAGAAGTTGGAATTGATCCAAACAAATTATATATTACTGTGTTTATTGGCGATGAAAAAAATAATATACCAAAAGATACTGAAACCGCTGAAATTTGGAAAGAGCTTTTTGTAGGTCAGGGGATTGAAGCAAAAGAAGTTTTAGTTGGTAGTGAAAAAAATGCTTATGAAGTGGGTATGCAGGGCGGGCGAATATTTTACTATGATGTGGTGAAAAATTGGTGGTCAAGAGCTGGTGTACCTGAAAAAATGCCAGCCGGTGAACCGGGTGGCCCCGATACAGAAATGTTTTATGAATTTACTGAGATCATTCACGATCCTAAGTATGGCAAGTATTGTCACCCTAATTGCGATTGCGGACGGTTCATTGAAATCGGCAATAATGTATTTATGGAATATAAAAAAAATACGGATGGTACTTTTTCAAAATTACCACAAAGAAATGTAGATTTTGGTGGTGGTTTGGAGCGTATGGTAGTCGCCAGCAACAATACACCAGATATATTTCAGATTGATATTTTTAAAGGGGTTATTACTACACTTGAAAAAATTTCCGGAAAATCATATCAAGATGTAAATTATACAACTAGCTTTAGGATTATATCTGATCATATCCGAGCGGCCGTTTTTTTGATTGGTGATGGTGTGAGTTCCTCAAATACAGATCAGGGGTATTTTGTACGTCGGTTAATTCGTCGGGCGGTACAGCACTGGGACAAGTTGGGCATTGAGAGCGAGGGAATTTCAGAGCTAGTTAGTCCGATTCTTGCATTTTATCAAGCGGCGTATAATGATACCTTTAGTAAAGGTCAGAGTATTAAAGAGGAGATAAAAAAGGAGGAAGAAAAATTTAGAAAAACACTTAAAGTTGGAATTAAAGAGTTTGATAGAGTGTCAGAGGGAAAAAATGAAATTTCAGATAGCCAAGCTTTTAACCTTTTTGCATCACATGGTTTACCAATTGATGTGATTGTTGACCTAGCGAAAGAGAGAGGAATAACTGTAAGTATTAAGGGTTTCGAAGAATTGTTTAAACAACATCAAGAATTATCTCGCGTCGGCTCGGAGCAAAAATTTAAGGGCGGATTGGCTGATCATAGTGAAGCGACAGTGCATTTGCATACAGCGCACCATCTTTTGCTCGCCGCTTTACAAAAAGTGCTTGGGTCTGAAGTAAAACAAAGAGGGTCAAATATTACTTCCGAACGTTTGCGAATAGATTTTTCATTTTCACGTAAAATGACGGAAGATGAAAAAAAGCAAGCTGAGGAGCTCGTGAATAAATGGATTAAATCAGGGTACGTGGTAGTGAGGCATGATATGCCAAAAGCTGAAGCCGAAAAAATTGGGGCCGAGATGGAGTTTGGGGCGAAGTATGGTGATACTGTTTCAGTTTATTTTATTGAAGATGAAAATGGACAGCCAATTAGTAAAGAGTTTTGTGGCGGACCGCATGTTACAAATACTAGCGAGATTGGAAAATCGTCTGACCCCTCGGCTTCGCTCGGGGCAAAATTTAGAATTTTGAAAGAAGAAGCCGTAGCGGCAGGAGTGAGGCGTGTCAAGGCCACAGTTGGTAATTTATAAAAAAATTTATTGTCAAAAAAAGTAGTTTGCAATGAATATAATTTGTTTCGAATAAAGAATCAAGAATTAAGAATCACGAATGTTATTTGTACTTATTTTGATTCGTAATTCGTTATTCGTGATTCGGGACATATTGAATTAGGTCTATAATAAGAAATTAAATTTTAGTAAAGGTCATGCATAATAAAAATGTCGTAGCTCAACTTCACTACCGCCACACCTCTACCCACGGTCGATCGGCTTTATTTGTTTTTATTGCGGTTATTTTACTACTAGGAACTTCCGCATTGTTTATTATTTGGCCAGTGGTGGAAATAAAAGTTGTTCCCCAAATTATAATCAGAGAAATTAATAAAACAATCGTTATTGATTTAGATGCTAAGGCTGTAAGCGCCAATCAAGGACTAGTACCGGGAAAATTGTTATTAAATAGTGCTGAACTTAGGCCGTGGGAAGAATCGATCTATAATATTTTTAAAGTTAATCAAGGACAAATAATAATAGCTAAATCAGATTTAAAGCAAATTGAAACTGAGTATTTAAAAGAGTTACAAGATGGCTATGTGGTTTTATCTTATACTTCTGAAATGGAACAAGTTTCGCCAACTAAAAAATTAAATACTCACACTTGGCCAATTAAATTAAATATTAATGCACGTACGATTTTATCGTTGCCGACCCCTAATTGGCCGGAAAGGATTATTGGACTTACGCTTCAAGAAGCCGAAAGTAAGCTGGCTCTTGAACCAGGCGTAGAGAGTATAAAAATTAAATTTTATCCTTATTTTTTGGCTAACTTTAGCCAAAAACTACCAAAAGATGAGAGTAAATACAAAATTACACTTGACATTAAATAAAAAACTTCTATACTAAAGTAGCGTTCACACACGACTTAAGATAGTTACGCCAAATAAAATAGTATCTGTTTTATAGATGTGTGTTTCCGTTATTCTAATTTTAATCCGCCGATGAGGCGGGAATAGAATAACTAAACATATTTTTATTTTGTTTAATTTTAAATGTCTGATCAAGTAGTAACCGAAGTAGTTAATAATCAACCCAAAAGAAGTGGCGGTATTCAAGCCAATGCCAAAGGTTTTTTGGAAGTGGAGGGCACAGTAGAAGAAACCTTACCTGCGGCGACTTTTCGAGTTCGTTTGGATAATGGCCATGAAGTGCTAGCTCACTTATCGGGCAAGATGCGTTTATTTAAAATTAAGTTACTACCGGGTGATCGAGTGAAATTAGAAATGACGCCATATGATATGAGTAAGGGGCGAGTAGTGTATAGGTTTTAAAAATGTAAAATTTATTTTTATTTTTCGAATTTCGAATTTAGTCCGCCTCCGACCAGTTGGCGGATGGCGGATTCGGATTTAAATTTTTTATGAAAGTTAGAGCTTCAGTTAAACCAATTTGTAGTAAATGTCGCGTGATCAGGCGTAATCGTCGCTTGGTGGTGATTTGCTCTACACCAAAACACAAGCAACGACAAGGATAATAGCGAATAGCTTATAGCAAATGGCAAATAGTTTTTATTTATTATTAGGATTTAGATATTAGGATTTAGGATTTTATATTTTATGGCTCGCATTGCTGGAATAAATTTACCAAAAAATAAAAGAATCGAATACGCCTTACCGTACGTTTATGGTGTGGGGTTACCTTTGGCTCAGAAAATTTTACGCGAGGCTAAAATTGATTTTAATATTAGGACAGATGATTTGACTGAAGAACAAACTAATAAATTACGTGAGATTATTGAAAAGAATTTTAAAGTTGAAGGTGATTTGCGTCGCGAAGTAATGATGAATGTTAAACGTTTGCGCGAAATTGGAGCTTACCGAGGTGTTAGACACTCTCGTCATTTACCGGTACGCGGTCAGCGCACCAAAACTAATTCACGCACCGTGCGTGGCAATGTACGAAGGACGATGGGTAGTGGTCGTAAACCAACCGCACAAAAGACCTAGTTGATTAGCCACTGGCAACTAGCCAATAGTTCCTAGTCACGAGTTATTATTTCAAAGTTTTATTAAATAATTTATTATGGACGAAACAATTGAAAAAAAAATTAAAGCAACTTCTGAGGCCGCTTCAACATCTGATAAGGACAACGATGATAAGGTTGCTACCCCG
>JBBTZY010000175.1:0-1634 GCA_038061115.1 Patescibacteria group bacterium
ACCACATAGGCCGGTTCGTTACGTTTACCGCGATACGCTTGGGGCGCAAGATACGGCGAATCAGTTTCTACCATTATTCTTGAAAGCGGTGTTTCTTTAATGACTTCAATCAATTCTGGATTCACATTTTTAAAAGTAATAATACCAGTGAATGATAAATAAAATCCCAAATCTAAAAATTTCTTGGCTTGCTCGCGATTACCTAAAAAACAATGGTTCACGCCACGCTTTGGCAATTTTCCGGTGCGCACCGCTTCATCTAAAATAACAAATAAATCATCATACGCTTCGCGGCAGTGGATTATAAGCGGGAGATTTAATTCAGTGGCCAAATCAATATGCCTACGCAATGTTTCCGCTTGCTTGGTTTTAACTTCCTCCACGCTCACACCTTCGGGGAAATGAAAATAATCCAACCCACACTCACCAATTGCAATAACCTTCGGCGATGATAAAGCCAAAGTTTTATATTTATCATAATCAAATACTTCGGCGCGAGTAGTAAAATGATCTTCATCTTCGTCCACCTCCATCTCAAATAAATGCACGGGATGGAGCGCAATGGCCGCATACAGCGCTTCATTTTCTTTAGCCATTACAACTCCCCGTTCGTTCGTACTCCACTGACTGCCAACTAAAATCATTTGCGAAACACCCACGGCTTGCGCCCGAGCAATAACTTCAGATGCATCATCTTTAAAAGCACGAAAATTTAAATGGCAGTGAGTGTCGATCATGGGTTTAGTTCACGGTTAAAATTCATATTGTCATCCTGAGTCAAAACGAAGGATCTCAGAGATTCTTCAGTCGCCTTACTCCTTCAGAATGACAAATTATTGTTAAATTAGATTAAAAACTTCGTCAGTAAATCTGCAAAATTAATCAAGCGGCCAGCGATTTCAGAAGTGGCAATGTATTTTACCATTACGCCAGTGGTTTCAATATTTTTTGCAAAGTACAAAGTTACACCCAAAATCAAAGCGCCTTCTACCACACCTAAAAGCATTCCCCCGAGTCGTAAAATAAAATTCAAAAATGGCGCTTCAGGTGGAAAGTGGAACAGGCGACCAATTAAATAAAATATCAACCCAATCACTCGGCTGGCCACTATCATAATAATAAAAAATATTAGAATATTAATCAACCCAGCAGAATTAGGTAGTAAACTAATTATCGGCGCGGTAATTAATAAATAATATTTACTGGCTACCCACACGCCTAAAATAGTACCAATCACCCCACCCGCCGTATGAAGCAGGGAAAACCAAAAACCAAATAATAAAAAACCGAAGAGGATAATTAGTAGTATAATGTCGAAGAAAGACATAAATTTAGTTATAATTGTTAGTCATTAGCTTGAGGTTTTACATTAGAACATTAGACCACTAAAACATAAAAACAAAAATTGATAAAGTGTTCTAATGCTCTAGTGTTCTAATGATTTGAGAGATTACTTCGTCGTCCGCTTTGGCGGCCCCCCTCGCAATGACAGTTATTAACCTAATCTCGGGAAAAGCGGTTCTGATTTAACAATTTTGTCGGCGCTTAAAATTTTTAACATTTTATTGCTTGTCTCTGGCATAAAGGGTGCTAATTGTTCAGCTACTTGTTTTAGTATAATAATCCAATTACCC
>JBBTZY010000175.1:1644-3105 GCA_038061115.1 Patescibacteria group bacterium
TACCCACCAAAGCCGGTACTTCGCTCAACTTACCTTCTTTAGCCATAATCCATGGTTTTGTTATATCTATTTGTCGATCTATTTCACGCAGTGCACCAATTATTTCCGCCAAAGCAACATCAAATGAAAAATTTTGAATAGAATTTGTTATATTATTTGTAAAATCTTTTAACCCCTCGCCTTTAATATCTACTCCAAATTTTTCCGCCATATTTGTTACCCGCGATAAACAATTACCAAGTCCATTCGCCAAATCACTATCATAGCGCTCACGGAAACGCGGAATGGATACATCACCATCACTTGTAAACGGCAACTGCGATAATAATAAATAGCGCGTGGCATCTACCCCAAATTCTTTTACCAACTCAATTGGATCAATTGCATTGCCAAGCGATTTAGACATTTTTTGCCCGTCAATTGTAAAAAAACCATGCGTGGCAATAATTTTTGGCAGTGGTAAATCAGAGGCAAGTAGCAAGGCCTCCCAAATTACCGCGTGAAACCATAAAATATCTTTGGCGAGTAAATGCACTTGCGCTGGCCAAAATTCCGATTTGCCAGCTACAAACTTAGTAGCTGAATAATAATTTATCAAAGCGTCAATCCATACGTAAATAGTTTGTGATTTATCCCACGGCACTCGCACGCCCCATTCTACACCAGCGCGCGAAATAGAAATATCATCTAGCCCTTGTTTTAATTTGCCAACTATTTCATTATGCCTGCCTTCTGGTACAATTTTATACTCACCTTTTTCTAGGGCAGACAACAATGAATCACGAAAAGCCGACAACTTAAAAAACCAATTTTTTTCTTTTTGTGCCACAGGTTCTTGGTTCGGGTGGAATGGACAACGACCATCAATTATATCATCATCTTTCAAAAACTTTTCACAGCCCACACAGTACAACCCCTCGTACTCGCCTTGATAAATAAAACCATTATCATAAATTTTTTGTAAAAACTCACCGACTATTTTTTCGTGTTCAGGGTTAGAGGTGCGAATAAAATAATCAGGTTGAATATTTAAAACCGGCCAAAGCTTTTGAAATTTTTCAGCATTTTTAGTGGCAAAATCCAGTGGACTCATCGAAGCTTGGTTAGCCGACTGTTCAACTTTCGCACCGTGCTCATCGGTACCAGTTAAAAAGAATACTTCTTGGCCTAATTGTTTGTGAAAACGCGCCAAAACATCAGCGCATAACGTAGTATAGGCATGCCCCAAATGCGGCTTGTCATTTACGTAATAAATTGGTGTAGTAATGAAATATCTTGCTTTTTTCATAATTAAAATAGATTTCATTCGCCGTAGCCTAACTCATAATATAGTTATTAACGCAACTATTTTAAATACTCTAGGAACTATGAGAAATGATGAATTATGGCGGAGGAGAACAAAAAACCGGCTCCTTGTCAAATAGTGTGATAGTTTAGTATCCAAATAAGTGGTAAAAAGGC
>JBBTZY010000176.1:0-6844 GCA_038061115.1 Patescibacteria group bacterium
TTAATAGCTAGCTTCCACAACTATGAATTATATGACTTTTGAAAGAGGTCTATTAACTACTAACTTTCTTACGTTTATTTTGGCGAAGTGAAGTTGATGTTCTGGGTATGACACATATTAAACGACTACTAATCTTTTTACTCGGGATTGATGCTTTAGTGATATTTTTACACCAAGCACTTGGTGATAAACATTTATTTTTTAATTTAGATGCCGAGCAAAATTTAGCCGCTTTAATTGGCGGTGCCGAGCTTTTAATAATTTCCGGACTTAGTTTACTAATTTGGTTTTTATTTAATAAACTTGGGGAGATAAAAATTAAATCATTACCGTGGCTCGCCTTAGCTTTAATCACCGCCGGACTAGCTTTTGATGACATGCTAGCACTACACGAACGTATTACTTTTTTAGTTAACAAAACTACCGAACTTGGCAACGCTTCTGGCCAATCTTTTAATTGGCTGCTTTATTACACGCCACTAATTTTAATTACACTAATTATTTTTAGTTTAATTATCAAACAAATTTGGTTAGAGCAAAAATCCGCCGCTTATTATTTTGTAGCTGGAGTAACAACTTGGCTTTTAAGTTTGATAACTGAACTAATTGGTCGCACTATGATTTTAGCACCAACTATAAATGTGCCACTTTACCATTCATTAATTATTGCGGAGGAAGCACTAGAACTTATTGGCGCTTCATTAATTCTCATCGCTTGCGCTACCCTACTAAAAAATATCTACGAAAAAAATATTGTAATAAAAAACCATCACTCCATTGTTGTTTAATGAAAAAGTGATGGCTTAGCTATACTCGCTAAATTAATAATACCAGAATATTCACTGGCATTGTTTTTATTTTTCTAACAAACAATTAAATTGTCGCAATCTACTGGTTGACAAACAAATACCAACTTCGTCTCCAACCTCAGCCGATTCAATCTTAACACGATCTTTCTCAATGCGAGCTATAAAATCAGTAATAATTGCGCCCGCTAATATTCTTATTTGTTGACCAACACGAATTGTGCCATTTGTTACTTTAACCAACAGAACCGTACCGTGTTTGGTGCCACCCTTATCTTTTGCTTTCGAAGAACTAAATATTCTAGTAACTTTTAATGCAAACCCGTCACCAGCGATTGTTGTGAGAAATGAAGAATTTGTTTCCATAATGATTCCTTTTTTAAAGTTTTTTTAATGTGATTTGTGATTATTTAATTTATTTATTTTACTTTGTATTATTTTATTATACTTAATATTTTTTGTCAACACATTGTCAATACTTTTAATTTTCTATACTTCCACTCAGCTCCCTCGCCAGGACTTGAACCTGGAACCTCTCCGTTAACAGCGGAGCGTTCTACCAATTGAACTACAAGGGAACAAAATGGAAGTATAAACGAAAACCAGCCCCGTGATCCGCCGGTTGGCGGAGGGACTGGTTTTGAAATACAACAAAATCACCAATCCCTAGGGCTGGTTATTATTATTATTTAAAGTGGAAACAAATCGCTTCAACATACCCAGAATATCAACTTCACTACGCCAAAATAAAGCGTAGGAAAGTTAGTAGTTAATGATTAATAATAATTTAAGATGAACAATATATTTACAACCCAATTTGGCGAAAGCTTAAGCCAAGTTGTATTACTGAGCATAAGTAATTTAAGTATAGATCATTGATAAATTTCCGTCAAATAAAAATCGTTGCTTGTAATTACAAACAACGATTGGATTGTTTTGTATCTTTTTATATCTGTGCTAAAAATTTACTTTTTTGACTCAATAAAAAATAATCAAAATCAATTATAGCTAACCAATTCGGCGGCAAATATTCCATTTCTAAACTAATAACATCAGCTTTATAAACACTGGCTAAATTACGAATTTGAATAGCATGCTGCCTAACAAACATTTCCACTTTATGAAGCATATATTCCAAAGATGGTTCAGAGCGAAGGATTTCACGATTACCATGTAAATCAACTTTAACTGACAAAAAATTTCCATTGTGAATTTTCCTTGGATAACAAGCGCCAACTTCAACTACAAATGGAATTCTTTGTTTAGTATCAAAATCAAATTGATAAGTTTCGAGCACGATAATTACTCCCCTATAATCTGCCGAACTAACACCCGAAGGGTAAAATCTAATAAAATCTTTGGGTTCAAATCCAACAGTATTATATCCCATTTTAATTTTATACTCCCTTACTTCAGAATTAAGTTGGGAAAGCAATTGGAAATATTGATTTCTCATCTCCCATATTGGAATCGCTTTTACTAAAGGGGTTCTACCGTGTTGATTTTGAATACCAAGCAAAGTACTAATGCCAATATTGGGCCAATCTAAATGTTCTACAATCGAATTAAATGTTTCCTGAAAAGATTCCTGATCAGTCCACTCCAAATAGCGTTGAATATTAGTCGGCAAACCAGATTGTTCTAAAGCGGCTCGCTCTAAAACTTTACGATGAACCCCTTTAAAAGATTTGATTTTTTTAACTACCTCTGTGGCGCTAAAATCATCATGATTAATAAATTCTTTTTGGCCAGTGGCCAAATACCTATACCATCTGTCCATTTTTATTCCTATTTTATTGTTAGAGAACAAGTTTATTAATTATTTTTCTAAACCTTAACACTCTTAAATATAATAGTCAACTAGTTGATATTAATTGACAAAACCTGCCAAAGGCGTAAGATTGTAGGCAAATAAACCTCAAACAAAATAACCTAAAATCACAAAATCAAAACCACAAAATAAAGGATCTTTCAATGAAACTGTTATTTAAAATATCTTGGCTGTGGTTGTTAATTCTAACCACTACCCTACTCCCCATACCATCGGTAGCGCAATTTTTCAAAGCAATGCCAGTCAGCACTCCAGTCAGCACTGTTGAACAAAAAGATACTTGGTTTGACGAGATGCTACAAAATTATCAGTTGTCTTATATTCAGCAACACACTGGAAACTTTAACCAAGCTCCAATCACCTGCTCTAAATCAGCCCGCTACATTCCACTGGCTATGACTGATTTTAATCGCTATCTCGGTTTATTATTAAAACGTGAATCAGGTGGCGAAGAAAAATGGGCTGAAAAATTGAATTTTGCATTTAAAGCACTTGACCAATTTTTAGAAAAAGGCAAAGTTACCGATCATCCTTTCCGAACATACTTACAATTTGTTTTCACCGAACAGGGCAAAATACTCCGGCAAAATGGACTGGATACTGCGGAATTCAATCCAGACATTCCTGAATATTTAGCTCTAATTGAAAATAACCAAGTGGAAATGTTTAACAACTATCCTTGGTTAAATCGCTCACCTGATTACGAAGCAAAAATAATTATTATTTCTCCACCCAATTTGTTTGAAGAAAACGAAGATAATGATTATTTGCCCAACATGCTAATGGATTACCAAAAAAAGATTATCAATAATCAGGATCAAGCGGCGCGAGTGATAGCTAAAAAAATCGGTAACGATTATTTGGAAACATACTGCATTAGCACTTACTTAACAAATGACGACTCCGCAAAAAATTGGTTAAAATCAAGTATTAAATGGTTTGAGTTAGCTGGGTTAAAGGTTGATGATATTAATTCGCGACTGCGCAAAGCCAGTCAATTTATGGAATATGACAGTACTTGGCCCGAAGATGATTATTGCATCAAAACTATGTGCAAGCGTCTTCAAATATTATATGACTATTTAGGAGATGAAAAAAACTCTCTCCGAATGGAATTATTATTAAAGGACGTTAATATTTCACAAAACAAATAATCTATTTTTACATTCAAAAAAGCGACACTTAAATCAAGTGCCGCTTTATTTTTTTACCAACGGTAGCTAAAAAGCGACTTGTCCTACCGTAGCTATAAGCAAAGGAGGAAGGCGGGTATATTCACTATTCTACTTTAACTTATAATTCAAATTTATTTCCATTATAACCTCTGAAGTGCCAGTAGGTAAGGTTGGTATACTGCCGGCACCCATACCAGCCCCACCTTTGCCATCGTAAATCCCGATTGGTGGATTGCCTGGCGCTTGAATTATATTTTCCCACCAACCAACTACTTCGCCTAAATCAACATCGGTCGCTTCAGCTAGCGCCTCGGCCCGCGATTTAGCATCGGCTACCGCTTTGAGGCGCGCCTCTTGTTTTAAATCCGATAAATTATCCACCTCAAAAGCAATGCCAGCTACTTGATTTGCGCCTGCCTTAGTCGCCTCTGCAATTACTTTTGAAACAGCTTCGGAATTATCTTTCAATTTCCGTACTTTAACTATTAATTGCTGACTAGCGCTATAACCAACCGCAATTGATACGCCGTCTTTAAAATCATATTGCGGATTTAAATTATAATTTTGAGTTTGAATATCATCGGCTGGAATTCCCGCGGCTTTCACTGCCTTAACTATTTGACTCATGCGATCATTTAATTGTTTTAAAGCACTTTCAGCTGAAAATTGCTTAGTTAAATCCACACCCAATGTCACCACTGCAATATCGGGTTGATAAGCTACCTTACCTTGACCAGTTACACTTACTTGCCACTGTGGCTGATTCACTATTCGGTCACGTAAAATTGCTACAATAACAATCGTAGCAAGTAGTACATAACCCACTAAACGCATAATAGTTTTAGGATTATGCCAACTTGGCTCGCAACACGATTTAGCTTGATCCACTTCACCTGATTGATTATGATTTGAACAATTTTGACACATAGTTGTAAGAAAAAATAATTATTAACGTTATAGTAAATGAATAGAAATGAATTTTTACTCTGACTATGGTAGCATACTAAAGAAAGGAACAGTAGTCAAACAAACCGTGATCACTAAATGTCTAATTTCTAATAACTAATTTCTAAAAATGACTAATTTTGTCTAATTTCCAATTTCCAAATCCCAATTTCCAATAAATTTTTAATGTTTCAATGTTTCAAATATTTATTTGAACTTGGAACTTGGTCATTGGAACTTTTTAAAAAAATCTTACTCTATCCTCTTACTCTTACTAAATATTTTATTATTTTTTATTAACACATATGGATCTCTCATCTATGTCACCCACTTCAAAACTTTGGCTTACTGGCCTACTAGCCCTCGCTTTTGGCGCGTTTGGACTAAACCAGTTATTTCTATCTGGCGTGAGTTATAAAAATTTTGCGCACTGGCAAAAGCCGGGTAACATTAGTGACACTATTACCGTTACCGGCGAAGGTAAGGTAACTGCAGTACCTGATATTGGCTTAATTTCTTTGTCAGTTGAAAATAGAGGTGCAAATGTTATTGAAGTACAGAAAGAAGGTACTAAAAAAATGAATGAAATAATCAACTATCTTAAAGCTCAAGATATTGATAAAAAAGATATTCGCACCACGCAGTATAATTTAAATCCAATTTATGCTTATGACCGCGATAGCGGGCAACAAAAATTCGACGGCTATCAACTTTCTCAGAGTGTGGAAGTAAAAATTAGAAACTTAGCCAAAGTCGGCGAAATAATTGCCGGTGCAAGCGGAAAAGGTGCTAATCAAATTGGACAATTAACCTTCTCAGTTGACGAACCTGAACAATACCAACAACAAGCGAGAATTGAAGCTATTGCCA
Organism: Patescibacteria group bacterium; assembly: GCA_038061115.1. Taxonomy (GTDB): domain Bacteria; phylum Patescibacteriota; class Patescibacteriia; order Veblenbacterales; family UBA10138; genus JBBTZY01. The sequence continues at coordinate 5,628 of JBBTZY010000176.1, forward strand.
AAGCCAAGGCCAAAGCCGAAGCTATGGCTCGCGCCGCCGGAATTAGCTTAGGTAAGGTAAAATCGTTTTCCGAAAATATAAATTCACCGATGAATTATCCAATGATGTATGCGCGCAATGAAATGGAAATTGGTGGTGGATTAGATAAAGCCCCTGCCCCACAAGTTGAAGCCGGCTCACAAGAAGTGATTGTGAATGTAAGTTTGAGTTATGAAATAAATTAAACACCGGAACACTTAACCACTAAAACACTAGAACAAATAAAAAAAACGGGGCGATGATAACTATCGCTCCGTTTTGAGATCCTTGAGTTTTGGCCTCAGGATGACATTATTATTTTGTCAGCAACATTTTTCTTATTGCTGAATATTTTCCGATTTGCAAACGATACAAATACACACCGGACGGTAATTTTGAGGCGTTAAACTGCACCTCATACTCACCAACTGCTTTAAATTCCTTTACTAAATCAATCACTTTTTGACCCAACATATTAGAAATTGTTAAAGTCACGAATTGATCACTCGGTAATGAAAATTTAATGGTGGTTGTTGGGTTGAATGGATTGGGGTAATTTTGCGCTAAGGAAAATTCCGTAGGAATTGTCTTGCTTCCATTTACATCTGGTGGCTTCGGCGGCAAATCATTGGTCGGCACAATTTTTATAGCAGACTTTGACATAACTAAAGATTGCGATGATAAAATCAACTGCCCAGCTTGACTTACTTTCACCCAATAACCCCTACCTGGTTCAATCGCATCTACAATTTTATAACCATTATCATAGCCATAAAACTGTGAAGTATTTAATCCGTGTGGGTTACTTTCAATCAAATTTACGTCCAGTGGTGAAGAAATAGAACCGATCAAATTCCAACCAGTTGTTACATTTACTGTTTGTGAATCACACAGTTCGCCAATCAATGATATTTCCTCGGCGTCAGCAAACTTCAACCAATAACCATAACCATTGACTAAATTAGTTTGGTTTTGATAATTAGTTGAATAACCAAATGCTTGGGAAATAGCACTTGGATATAAATTGCCAACAAAGTTATTACCTACTTTAAGCGGTACAGAAACTATATTCCATTTATCACCGACATCAAAATAAACAACCGAGGTGGCCGGTAATTGCGGACAACCGGCTGAATTTAATTTTTGCCGGTAGACAGTCCCAAATTCACCCATCACTGCAGCATACCAAGCCACAAAGA
>JBBTZY010000177.1:0-1288 GCA_038061115.1 Patescibacteria group bacterium
TTTTCTTATAATAACTAATACTTTGAGTGATTACGGCCAGCAATAAATAATAATACTGGTTGTAATTGTCGCAATTTACTCGCATTTTCATATTTAGCGCGAAAAGTGCCAATCGTAGAAAGCATTAACCCGCCCGCTACTGCCAAACAACTAGAGCTTGCGGCTACGAGCCCTAAAATAAATACCGCCATTAAACTAGTAGAATTAATCGCACCAACCGCCGGACTAAGGAAACCTAGGCGCGATAAAAATCTACCCACCAACAAAACAATTACAAACAAGCCAACTAATTTCCAAAAGCTAGGGCGATTGGAAACTTTATCAGCTTGATTTGACTGTTTATTAATGTGAAGCACTTTATATTCATTGTCACCCAAATGTTGTTGTAATTCATTAACTGACAATTCTGTGCCACTACAAATAAGTTTGGCGCGACCAGTGCTAGAATTAACACTCACTTTATGTACACCCGGTAGTTCTCGCCAACAACGTTCTACTGTAAGCTCGCAACTCCGGCAATGCATACCTTGAATTTGCACCTCAACTACTTGATGTGATGGCTGACTTGGAGCTAACACTGGCACTTCATTTTTCAACACTTCAAAATTTAAATTAAATTCTACAAAAAATTTATGCAACACTTCGGTGGTAATTTCGTGTTCAGAAATTAAACGCACTACATTTTTTCCGCGATTCACATCTACTTTTATAACTTTAGGCAAAGCACGCAAACCCTCTTCTATTTTTTGCCAAACAGTATTATCCAACTCACCATTTAAACGAATTTTTTTAAGATAAATTTGTTCTTGAGACATAAGTAATTATATTCTACTAAATGGAGCACCAAAAGCAAGGATTTTGTATTATTCAGCGACATCCGCCGAAGCATACCAAATGGTTTACTTTACTTACTTATGGTTATCCACTCTCACCTTCAACTATAAATAATATATAGTTTTCGGCGGAGGCGGATTAAAAGAGGATGACAAAAAGACCACGATCATTCGACCGCGACCAAAACAAGCCACCTTAATCTAATTTAGGATTAATAATCCCCTGCTTTAAAAATTGCAACAAATACAAATTTGCAAGCAAATCGTAATTCAAAATTTTACGCACCTTATATTTAATTCGCCAACTTGATTCTTTGCCAAACAACCAACTAATCAAAGAAGTTATAATTACAGCCCCAACTACCAAACTAACCAACAAAACCAAATCAAAACGGAATAAATTTTGCCAAGCTTCTAAGTGTGTCAGTGCCGACATTGGGCACATAGCTTGTTGA
>JBBTZY010000178.1:0-2190 GCA_038061115.1 Patescibacteria group bacterium
AGCGCCACTTGAAGCGGGAACTTATTTACCAATGATGTATATGCCTGATGCAATTCGTGCTACGATTGAAATTATGGCGGTGTCGAGTGAAAAAATAAAAAATCGTATGTCATATAATTTATCAGCGATTAGTTTTTCACCACAAGGTATTGCCGACGAAATTAAAAAACATCTACCAACTTTTGAAATTACTTATCAACCTGATTATCGTCAAGCAATCGCTGATTCTTGGCCGCAAAGTATTGACGACTCTTCGGCTCGAGAGGATTGGGGTTGGCAACATCAGTATGGTTTAGCTGAAATGACAACTGATATGTTAAAAAATTTAAAGGATAAGTTGAAATAATATGTATTCTGAAAAATTAGAGCAAAATATAACTAAAGAATTATTGGCGCTTCAAGATAGCGGTAAGTTTAAGGTGGAAAGAGAACTTGAAGGCGCGCAGGGGCCGGAAGTGCAAATTAATGGTAAAAAAGTTTTGATGTTTGCTTCTAATAATTATTTGGGGTTAGCTAACAACTCCGAAATTATTGATAGTGCAAAAGTTGCGCTAGATGATTATGGTTTTGGTTTGTCATCGGTTCGTTTTATTGCTGGAACTGCCAAAATACATAAAGAGTTAGAGCAGAAATTAGCTGAATTTTTGGGTGTGGAGGATGCTATTTTATATTCCACCAATTTTATGGCGAATTTGGGATTTTTTGCCAGCCTTACCAATGAAGGATTGTGCGAAGAAGTGCATACGGATATTATTTATAGCGATGAATTAAATCATGCGAGTATTATTGATGCTTTTAAACTTTGCAAAAAAGAAAATTTAGTAAAACGTATTTACCCGCACAATGATTTAGTGGCTTTAGAAAAAATGCTGGAGGAAGATGTAAAAAATTCACCAAGTGGTGGGTACCGTTTTAAAATAATAGTAACTGATGGCGTTTTTTCAATGGAAGGTTATTTAGCAAATTTACCGGGGATTTTAAAATTAGCGGAAAAATATCAAGCACTTCTGTTTGTTGACGATGCCCACGCAGTTGGAGTTCTTGGCAAAACTGGCGCAGGTACGCCGGAATATTTTGGTTTACATGGAAAAGTAGATATACTCTCGGGTACTTTTGGTAAAGCGCTCGGTGGCGCAGTGGGTGGGTATATTGCTGGCAAAAAATATATTATAGAGTATCTACGGCAAAAATCCCGCACTTACACTTTTTCAAATTCTTTGCCGCCAATGGTTGTAGTAGCCGCTATAATAGCGCTAGATTTGCTAAAAGCTCAACCGGATTTGCTTACTAAAATTTCTGAGAACACAAATTATTTTAGAACTGAAGTAAAAAAATTAGGTTTCAAAATATTAGAAGGTAATCATCCAATAGTGCCAGTGATACTAGGCGACGCCAAGCTTACTCAAGAAGTTAGTCAAAAATTACTCGCCCGTGGAATTTATGTGGTGGGATTGTGGTTTCCGGTAGTGCCAGAAGGTGAGGCGCGACTACGCTTTCAAATTTCAGCTGCTCATACCAAAGAACATTTAGACACAGCAATTTCGGCTTTACGTGAAGTTGCTCAGGAATTATAAATTATATGCGTTACTATGCCGACCTTCATATTCATTCGCGCTTTGCGCGGGCTTGTTTATTATAGTGTTGATGATGTGTTGTAATATTAGTTTATAAAATTTATTTGAGTACGAGGATTATGTATTTTTTATATCAAAAATAATTTTGCTTATTTTTATATCTAAATCAAATATCACCCACCCACAATACTTGACAAAGCCCGCGGCAAGCCCCAATGCTTGGCATTGGGGAGTCAGAGCGGTCTCGCGAGGACGAAGGAACATGGTAGGATTAGAGTAAGATATTGTACACTTAGGCCATGACTATCAAACATACTAGTCACGCTCGCTATGATTTGTGGTACCATATTGTCTTTAGTACCAAATATCGCAAGCGAGTTTGGCTTGATGAACCAGTTAAAGTCCATATTAAACAAATGTTCCGAGACATCGCGAGTCACTATGATCTAACTATTGGTACGATGGAAGTTATGTCTGATCACGTCCACTTCACACTCAGCGCGCCCCCGCGACTTGCGCCAGCTCGAGCAGTCCAGATTTTAAAAAGTGTTTCTACTAAATTACTCTTTCAAAATTACCCTTGGTTACGTAATGAATACTGGGGTGGACAAATCTG
>JBBTZY010000179.1:0-4791 GCA_038061115.1 Patescibacteria group bacterium
TTATATTATGGTTATGAAGAAGGCGGCGGCCTTTGTAACTGATGAGGGTGGCATTACCAGTCATCCCGCGATCGTGGCCAGAGAAATGGGCAAACCGGGAATTGTGGGAACGAAATACGCTACAGAGATTTTTAAAGATGGTGATTTAGTGGAAGTAGATGCCAATAAGGGTATAATTAAGCTTCTTAAAAAATTCTGATGATGTAATGGTCTAATTCGCGCGAATGGTAGAATAGTGAGTGATAGATAAATTGACACTATTTGTTAATTTAACGAAATAAGCAAATAAGAGAATAATAGTATTAATTTTTATGTTTTTTAATTTTAAAAGTTTACTCAAAGACAGATTACAGCAACAAGGGATTGATAGTTCAGTTGAAGCGGCCATGGTGGCTAGTGTTTTTCGGCGTTTGGTGGCGGAGAAATTTGGGAAGTCGGCGGCCGATGGTTTAAGGAGAATTGCGCTCATCAACGACGATACGATTGAAGTAGCCACGTCGTCTGCCCCACTTGCTTCTGAGCTTAAAATGAATGAATTTGATTTTAAAGATGCCTTAGCTCAGGAGTTTAAAGGTAAGCAGTTTAGATTAAGGATTTTTGGGTAAGTACCCCACCTAACCCCGCCTCATCGGCGGACAAGCTCCCTATAATGTATTTTAGGAAGAAATTTTACTAAATTTGGCTATTATTTAGCCATTTTTTAATATGTCTTTCCAACTTGTGGAATTATCTAAAAAATGTTAAACTAATAGTAGTTTTACAGTACTATTTTGGTTGTTTTTTATTATTGAGAGATTGCCACGTCGTTCGCCTTACTCACTCCTCGCAATGACAGTTAGAAGGCGGGAATGACAAGTGTAAATGTTAACAGTTTTGAGTTTTAACTTTTTATATTGTGTCCTTAAAGTATTACTTATGGTGGATGACAGCTGGCACGCTTGGGGCGTGGGCTGTTTTGTGGTTGGTGATGGAATATTTAGATCCCAAAAGTACTGGATTTTTAGGGCTTTTACTTTTTTATGTGGCAGTTTTTTTAAGCGTTACCGGCACCTTAACCATTCTCGGGTTTGCTTGGCGCATGTTTCGATTTAAAGATGAAGTATTATTTCGCCATATGACACAGGCCTTCAGACAAGGGGCGATGTTGGCTCTTGTAGTAGTAGGTGCTTTATTTTTGGAAGCACAAAAACTTTTAACGTGGTGGAATTTGGGATTACTTATTTTAGGTTTAACACTTTTGGAATTTTTTTGGTTGAGTGTGAAAAGAATGCCGCCGGCAGACGTTTAGAAACATTAGAACATTAAATCATTTGAACATTAGAGCAAATTAATTTGTTTAAATGTTCTGATGTTCTAGTGTTAAAGTGATAAAATTATGTTAGACGAATTAAAACAACTCCGCACAGATGCTTTGGTAGAAATAAAAAATCTATCTGATTTACCATCCTTAGAAACTTGGCGGGTGAAGTATTTAGGTCGGAAAGGAATGCTTTCGCAAATTAGTGATGGTATAGAGAGTGTGTCAGCTAAAGACAAGCCGCAAGTTGGCCAATTATTAAATGAAGTAAAACAAGAATTAACTAAAGTGTGGAAAGTCGCGCTAGCTCAAAATTCAACTGACAACAACCAAGCGGCGCTAGATTTTAATTTACCCGGCATAGTGAAAAATGAGCGTGGTCATTTGCATCCTTTGTCACAAATGCAAAAACAATTAGAAGAATTATTTGTCTCACTTGGTTTTATGGTGCTTGATGGCCCAGAGCTTGAAAGTGAGTATTATAATTTTACTGCGCTTAATATTCCAAGCTGGCATCCGGCGCGCGATATACAAGACACTTTTTTTGTAAAAGGGGGTACACCGGATAACGCTCTAGTGCTTCGTACTCATACTTCAAATATGCAAGTCCGCGCACTTGAAAAATATGGCGCGCCGCTTCAAGCGGTTGTGCCGGGGCGAGTATTTCGCTATGAAGCGACCGACGCTTCGCACGAACACACTTTTTGGCAAATGGAAGGGCTAGTGGTAGATAAAGGAATTACAGTGGCCAATTTAATTGCGGTAATGCAGAGGTTACTTCAAGGTATTTTTAAAAAAGAAGTAGAGGTGCGCCTGCGGCCTGGTTATTTCCCATTTGTGGAACCAGGGTTTGAGCTGGATATGAGTTGCTTGATTTGCAAGGGTGATGGTTGTTCGGTGTGCAAACAAAGTGGTTGGGTGGAAATGATGCCTTGTGGTTTGGTGCATCCAAAAGTTTTAGAATATGGCGGACTTGATCCAACGGTTTATTCTGGTTTTGCGTTTGGGCTTGGTTTGTCGCGACTCGCAATGATGAAGTATGGAATAGATGATGTCAGATTGTTTTTAAGTGGGGATTTAAAGTTTTTAGAAAAGTTTTAATTTAAAAATTAAGTGTCATCCTCGCGAAAGCGGGGATCCAGTAGAAGTTAATTATTTTCTGGATTCCCGCCTCCGCGGGAATGACATTACCTAACCTAGATTATTAATTATCACATGAATTTTTCCTACAACATTCTTCGCGAGATGGTTAAAGCGCCGAAAGAGGTATCGGTGTTAGATTTGGCGCGTACTTTAACGATGAGTGTAGTGGAAGTAGAAGAAATAATTTCTCAAGCCGAAAATTTAGATAAGGTTGTACTAGGTGAAGTGGTGGCGGTAAATGTTCATCCCAATGCTGATAAATTAAAACTCGTCACCGTAGATATTGGTAATAAAAAAATAGAAGTAGTTTGTGGTGGTGTTAATTTGTATGAAGGAATGAAAGTGGCGTTTGCGCAAGTTGGGGCGCGAGTTAAATGGCATGGGCAAGGTGAATTAATTACTTTAGAGAAAGCGACTATCCGCGGTGTGGAATCAAATGGCATGATTTGTGCAGCCGAAGAATTGGGCTTGATTGATACAAAAGCGATAGAGCATGCCGTGCCTACCGGCAGGCAGGGAATTATGGATTTATCGGAATATCCAGATAAAATTGGCACGCCACTAGCCCAAGTTTTAAAATATAATGATTTAATAATTGCCGTAGATAATAAATCGATTACTCATCGTCCGGATTTATGGGGACATTTAGGCCTCGCTCGGGAACTGACAGCGCTTTGGCAAACAAAATTGGTAATTCCAAAATTAGCTGATATTAAATCAACTGACGGCGCTTCATTATCAGTTAAGATTCAAGAACCTAAATTTTGTCAGCGGTATTTAGGTATAATTTTAAATAATGTAAAAGTAGGCGAGTCGCCAATATGGCTTAAGAATCGTTTGCAAGCTTTGGGTATGAGACCAATAAATAATGTGGTAGATGTAGCTAATTTCGTGATGGCCGAAATTGGCCAACCGCTTCATACTTTTGATTTGAAAAAATTATCATCACCTGAAATTACTGTGCGCAAAGCGACAGCGGGCGAAATAATAAAAACTTTAGATGAAATAGAAAGAATGTTAGATGCCAATACTTTAGTGATAGCGGATAAAAAACAGGCAATTGCAATTGCTGGTATAATTGGAGGATTAGATAGTGTTGTTGATGAGAAAACAACTAGTTTAGTAATTGAATCAGCTAATTTTGATGCTGTGTCGGTTCGTAAAACTGCTGGAAAGATCGGGTTTCGTACAGAAGCAAGCTCCAGATTTGAAAAAGCACTGGATCCGAATTTAGCTGAAGTAGGTATCAAACGTTTTGTTTATTTATTACAAGAAATTTGTCCGGAAGTTACGGTAGGCAGTAATTTGGTTGATGAATATTTAAGCGTACCCCAAACAACAACTATTAAAGTTAGCCCAACTTGGCTTAATGAAAGATTGGGTACCAAGTTAGCTAGTAAAACTATCAAAGATATTTTAGAAAGTTTAGAGTTTGGGGTTAACCCCTCCGCACCTCCCCTTGAAAGAGGAGGAATTATAGAGTGGGAAGTTACAGTGCCATCTTTCCGCGCGACGCGTGACATATCTATTCCAGAAGATTTGATTGAAGAAGTGGCGCGAATTTATGGTTATGACAAAATTAAACCTACACTGCCAAAGTTTGATGTAAAAAATCAGGTACAAGATAAAGCGCAGGAATTAAGATGGAAAATTAGAGAAATTTTAGTTGGCGTTGGTTTTACTGAAAATTTAAGCTATTCTTTTGTAAGCAAGCAAACATTAGCTACTTTACCCAGTGAAGTTTTGGCAGTATTACCTATACCAGCCGATAAATTATTAGAGCTTAAAAATCCGGTTAACCAAGCTGAAAGTTTTTTGCGGCCGGGTTTAATACCAAATATGGCAACACAGCTAGTGCTTAATGCTTTACATTTACCACATCAACCTATACAAATATTTGAATTAGGGCGCGTGTTCACAAATTTAGAAGGTGAGTTCAAAGCTTCCACTGCTAAAAATAATTTACCAACCCAACCTTGGCATTTGGCGCTCGCGGTGCGATTACCAGGCAATGAAGTAGCACTTACTTATCAAACTTTGCGTGGGGGCTTGGAGATGATTGGTAAAAATTTAGGTGTTACATTTCAATTTGTGCCGGTTGGTAAAATGTCAGCCAAGATTATGGTAAATGGTAAGCCAGTGGGAGGATTGGCAATTACACAATTTATGAAATCAAGTTTAAAGCCGCTAGTCGCTTTGGCGGAGATTAATTTAGAGCAGTTTAAAATTTAAAAGTAAATTTTATGTTGACAGAACAAACTACTAAAGCTTTGGCTAAATCGAGTTTTATTTTAGGTTGCTGTGCTGTATTAGTGTCAGCACCAACTTTGCTTTTTTCATTTTTTTCCGAT
>JBBTZY010000180.1:0-2153 GCA_038061115.1 Patescibacteria group bacterium
CAAATCAGCATCAGTTTATAATTTAGTTTTTATAGTAATTTCTTATTTAATCATTCATTACGAATAGTTACCATGCGTCATCAGAAAAAAGGTAAAATATTAGATCGTAAAGTTGGGCCACGTCGTGCGCTACTTAAGAATTTGGCGCAGAGCGTTATTTTGCATGAAAAAATTGTAACTACTTTAGCTAAAGCCAAAGCTGTGAAGCCACAAGTGGAAAAATTAGTAACTTTGGCTAAGAACCCAACTCTAGCTAATCGTCGTTTACTTTTAAAACGGTTGCCAACTGAAATGCCAGTTAAAAAATTAATCGAAGTGCTTGGACCGCGCTATAAAGAACGTACTGGTGGATACCTTAGAATTACTAAATTAGGTATGCGGGTAGGCGACGGTGGTAAATCAGCTTCCTTAAGTTTTGTTTAATTTTAGTTTATGCCCAGTAATACAACTTCACTTAAGCTTACGCCAAACTATAACTTAACTACGTTATTTTCTCAAAATTATAATCTAATCATTAACTATCAAACTTGTCTACGCTTTATTTTGGCGTAGTGAAGTTGATATACTGGGTATGGCTATTACTAAGAAAAAATTATCAATTGAGATTGATGCTGACGGACAAAGTTTGGGTCGTGTGGCAAGTGTAGCCGCGCATAATTTGCGAGGCAAGCATTTACCTGATTTTGCGCAAAATGTTTTACCGGGCGTTAAAGTAAAAATTAAAAATGTTACAAAACTTCGTTTTACTGGTACAAAATTAAAAGTCAATTTGTATCATCGTTATTCTGGCTATCCAGGGGGGCTCAAAACCACCACCTTAGAGCAAGAATTTATAAAAAATCCAGTTGCTTTGGTGCGTCAGGCGGTAGAACATATGTTACCTAAAAATCGTTTACAATCACGTTTTATGAATAATTTAACCATCACTCGTTAATTTTATGACCCAGCAATACAACTTCGCTTAAGCTTGTATCCACCTAAATAATACTCTCACTATGTTATCTAATTTAAATTATAATTTAATTATTAATTCTTCAACCAACGCTTGCCTAAGTTAGGCGGAGCGAAGTTGATATTCTGGGTATGACTGAAAAAGTTGTTACTAAATCAAGAGTTCGTAAAACACCTGTACACAAGGATGATGTAGTTGAAGTAGCTAAAAAAGAGGTTGTTGTGCCAGAGATTGTTTTGATTAAAAAAGCGATGGTGCCTACTAGTTACGAAAAATCTTATGATTTTATAGCCACAGTTGGTCGCCGCAAAGAAGCAGTGGCCAGAGTACGTCTTTTTCCTAAGGGTGGTGAAATTATCATTAATAATTTACCGCTAGAGAAATATTTTCCAACCTTTGATTTGCAATTAATGGTACGCAGTGCTCTTAAATTAGTAAGCGCCGATGATTTAGGTGCTTCTATTAAAGTACTCGGGGGTGGTAAAATTGCTCAAGCGGTAGCGGCCCGTCACGGATTAGCTCGTGCACTTGTTAAGCATAATCCAGAACTTCGAGTAGCGCTTCGCGCCGCAGGATTCCTAACTCGCGATGCTAGAGTGAAAGAAAGAAAGAAGCCGGGGTTAAAGAAAGCCCGTCGCGCCCCACAATTCTCAAAACGTTAAAAGTTTCATTAAAATCCCGCTTTGTAACAAAAGTGGGATTTTGTTTTATCTTAGCTAAATAAGCTATACTTAATTTATGCCTGAAACTTCGGAGCAAATGGCGCGCAATACCGGATTTTTTACTTTAGCCCTCGTTGGACAAAAGGTGATTTCGTTTATATATTTTACATACTTAGCGCGTACGTTTGGGCCAGTTGATATTGGGCGCTATGTGCTGGCGCTATCACTTACCACAATATTTTCCGTACTAATTGATTTGGGCACTTCTTCGGTATTAACCCGTGAAGTGGCACGTGAGCCACAATCAGCTAATAATTTAATACGGCCGATTTTGGGTTTTAAAATTGTAATGAGTTTAGTGGCCGCGATTTTAGTAGTAGGTATTTCCCGTTTACTAAATTATCCCGTAGTTGTACAAGAATTAATTATGATAGCAACTATTGTAATGGTAGTTGATTCTTTTATTTTATCTTTTTATTCTACCAACCGCGGTTATCATACTTTATTTTGGGAAAGCGATGGGGTAATTTTATTTCAGT
>JBBTZY010000181.1:0-1633 GCA_038061115.1 Patescibacteria group bacterium
GAAGAATCCTGATTAACAAATACGCAAAATTGTTATTGAATGATAAAGTTGATTACACGGTGGTAACTAGTAGTGGTGAAGAGTATGTAGCATCGGTGCTCGCACGCGACCCACTTTTTGATTTGGCTATTGTTAAAGTAGAAGGTGCTAATATTCCACCATTAAAATTTGCTGATTCAGATAAAATAAGAATCGGCCAAACTGTACTGGCGATTGGCAATGTATTAACTGAGTTTAGAAATACTTTAACCCGCGGTATTGTTTCAGGAGTTGGCCGCACAATTACGGCTTCGGGGCCAGGGGTGGCCAGCGAACCCATCGAAGGCGATATACAAACTGACGCTTCTATTAATCCAGGAAATTCCGGTGGACCGCTGATAAATTTGCGCGGCGAAGTAATTGGTATAAATACAGCTATTAATCGCGCTGGCGAAAGTTTGGGTTTTGCTATTCCTATCAACCGCGCTAAACAAGCTATAAAATTATTTAAAAAATATGGCGAAATAAAACGTACTTTTTTGGGAGTAAGATATGTAATGCTAAATCGCACTATTGCAAAAGCTTATAATTTAATTACTGATCATGGTGCTTATGTAATTCCTAAAAATAATCGCGGCGAGCCAGGTATTTTACCCGATGGCCCAGCTGATCAAGCGGGGTTAAAAGGCGGCGACGTAGTGCTAGAAATAAATGGTAAAAAATTAACCATTCAAAAATCATTAGCTGAAACAATTTCAGATTTTGATCCTAATCAAGAAATTGAATTAAAAGTTTTGCGGTCAGGAACAGAAATGAAAATTAAAGCGAAACTGGGTGAGAGAAATATTGAATAAAATTCGAAATTAGAATATCGAAATTCTAAATAAATTACAAATCTTAATTTCTCAAATGTTTTGCCGCCCTGTCGTAAGGTTTGTACAGAGCGCAAGGCAAACGAGCGTCCGGCTTGGGCGTGTCTGTGGTCGTTTAGCATAGCTTGAGCCAGCTCGTTTGACGAGCACTGTTCAAACCCGGAGACCGAGGCGGCGATTTTATGTTACTTTATAAAAAGTAACAAATGAAAAATAAAAAACTCATCCATTACAGATGAGTTGGGTTGTTTGCGATTTATATTTGAGTCAAAAATATTATTTTATCAGGTCAGCAAAGGCGGCTTCATAAACTTGAATGGCTTGGCTAACTCCGGCTACATAAAAGAATGTTGGAAATATAGTATATTCATATTGTTTTAATTCATTTATTTTATTGTTTAATCTGCCCACCTGCCAAGCAATAAAATCCTGCTCTTCTTGTTCTTTGCTAATATCAAAAATTTTTTGAAATCTTTTTTGTAATGACGGTATTGCTTCGAATAAATTACTTTTAACGTCTTCTAATGAAGTATTTTGGGGGTATGCTATATTTAAATATGTCCTGCCAAACAATTCCATGAATTTATCTTCACGTTTTTGGGCTTCTTCACTTTTCATATTAATCCTTTTAAATTACAATTTTGCCACAAACCTGTGTGGCACAGAGAATTATTTATTTATTTTATTTGTACTTAAATTACACCTTAAATAACAATATGTCAATACCACGCTTTAGCTCATTGAAACTGCAACCGTAGTACTAGCGGTTAGCTCATAAATAG
>JBBTZY010000182.1:0-2276 GCA_038061115.1 Patescibacteria group bacterium
GTATTAAATTTTATTAAATTTTCTAATATATTTTCAATTTTCATGAATTTTTATTAAGCCAACATCATTTTCTTCTCAATGCCAAGTATTGGGCCGCTAAGTTCTATTTTTTCATTACCAATTACAGTTTCAAATATGGAACCGCTCGGTTGCCTTACATACATTTTTTTCATTCCAGTTTTTATGTATGACATATAAGCTAAAGCTAAAGTACCTGAGGCGCATGCACTTTCGCTATACAAGGTTTCTGTGTCTCTTACATAAACAATTGGACTAATTTTATATGTCTTTTCGTTAATCTTTTCATAACTAATAACTCCAGAAGCTTTGTTTATTAAAAGATTCTTTTTAGCCAATTCACTTTTTGCGCTTAATTTAGTGAACTTTTTTTCACTGAGAAAATATTTGATTCCCGGAATACTACAAATGTTATTTTTATATTTTAGTAACTCTAAGTTTATTGTAATTGAAGAAAATTTTTCCGATGAATTTATTTTTACTGGTGTTTTCATGCCTGATGACTTAATAATAAAATTTGATTTATTATTTCCAGCATAAGTTAATAATGCACCCAATGAACGTAATGCATTACCACAAAATTCCCCTCCCGCCATTTCAAGTTTAGCATCTAGGTTTTTATTTTTCGTGTTGGTCCAAAAACCAACTTGTTCAGCGGTGGGATTTATTTTTAATATATTTTTTGTAATTTTTAATTTTATTTTTTTGGTGAATTTTCCACACACGATAGCAGTAATATTTCCACCAGGATTTATTATAAAATAATTTATTTTCATATAAGAAAAAGGTAGTATGCTGAATTTTTGGCCAGCACACTACCTTCTGATTAATGAGAAGAGTAGCGACTCGTTAATACTTCTTCCCCTTTATTAAGAACTGTGGAGTCAACTTCTTGCGAGAGCTTAAAAATTTCAACCCTCGCGAATTCCTGCAAAAGAACTGAATAGTCGCGAATTAAATTCTTTTGCTTCCCAAATTCACCCGGTAAGTTTTTTAACCAAGTGAAAAGGTTGCCTTCAAACCCATTTCCATTTAAAACTGGCTCTCCAGCATACATATGATACGTGGGCGGATCGCCAATCGGGGTAAAGAACTGATGTGATTTCCATTTAGTGTGACAACCGCATTCTTTTAGCATCGCTTGACGGAATTGCCAAAAGACTTTCTCCGATGGTCCTCCTACCATGATTACATGGTCATGATTAGTGGACATTGCCGGAACTAGTAGTTCCGTATTTGGCTTGTCACCAATTATAATAGGGTCACGCATGTAAAGCAAGTGCTCAAGCATGTAACGGATGGCGTTATCACCGCCTCGGCTTGAGACAAACTGTCTGATTTGTGGAGCACTTTCTACGACCCTTTTTGCAGAAACAAACAAAACATCAATCACGTTCTTTGTTTCTGACGACAGGGGTACATCTTCCATGACTTGTACACGATTCAAAAGTCGTGGATAGTAAGTTTCTGTGAACCATGAAAGCTCGTCGCGCATTCTCGACAAACTTTCTGTGTGAAAAATACCGTTTGCACGATGCACTCCATGTGTAGCAAAGTAGAATTCAACTGTTGTCATTTCAGACAGCTGTGACGCAAGACGTAATACAGGCACCGCATAAGCAAGAAACCTTCTTGGCACTTGCGAAGAGGCTCCATAGCCTTGTGCAATCACCACTCGCTCAGAAGAATGAATTGATCGAATGGTATTCTCAACAAAACTATTTTGATTGTTTAGAATGTTGGTGATGAGGTCAGTTCGGAATTTCATATTTTCCTCTCAAAGAACTATTTTGCCCGTGATGGCGGGTAACCAAGCGTTGTGTCGGGACAACGCAAAACCCATTCCTAAGTTTTGGAGATCTATGATGATGATTTAAGCGAGAAAGAACTAAGCGATATCCACCTAGAGAGTGAACCTTTTAGCCACTTGGATATCCGAGCAATGGTCGTAGAAGAAAGACAGAAAGTCAGTGCTAACAATTTTTACTTATTAGCACTGACTTATCAAAAGAATGTTATGTCAGAAACTTTCTTTTACCTCTGCACAAATTTCATCTAAACTAACGGCTCTCTGTTCTCCGGTTTCAAGATTTTTGAGTTGAACAACTTTCTTGTCAAATTCATCATTGCCGGCGATAATGGCGAACTTAAATCCCTTTTTACTGGCGTATTTAAGTTGGTCGCCCATTCTCTTGGAATCAAAGAACACTTCCGTTTTAATATCGCGACTCCTTAACAAAGTGGCAACCTTAAAATAA
>JBBTZY010000183.1:0-3823 GCA_038061115.1 Patescibacteria group bacterium
TTAACTGAACGCTAACGATTATTAAAAGAACAGTGGTGATTGTCACTGCCGTTGAAAGCAATAATTGAGTAGTATCCATATTAAAGCATTCCTAGTCGGACTTTTTCAGCAACAAGATTGTTGGCGTGAAGAAGTTCGTCGTGAGAAGTGCCTGCATCGATCCACCAATCAAGTATTCCACAATCAAGGGTTCCCTCTTTAAGATAAAAATTATTTAGATCGGTCACTTCTAATTCCCCACGAGCTGAGGGTAATTGTTTACGAATAAAATCAAATACTCTTTCATCATAAAGATAGATGCCAGTTTGGGCGATGTTTGACTTGGGTTTCTCTGGTTTTTCAACAATAGACACAACTTTTCCAACAGAATCCATTTCAATTACTCCGTAGTGTTTGGATTCCATTTCTGGCATTTTTATTCCAAATACTACAGCCCCCTTATCTTTTTTGATAAACTTATCTACAGTTGATTTCAAGTTATAACTAAATATATTATCTCCCAAAACAACCGTAATTTTATCGCCCTTGGCAAATTCCTCGGCTAAACCGATCGCATGAGCAATTCCGCCTTTTGGATTTTCTTGGACAGAATAGTAGAGTTTAACGCCAAATTGGTCTCCTCCTTTAAGAAGATTGGCAAATTGACCAGCGTGGTCGGGCGAGGTTGAGATAAGAATTTCTTTTATACCCGCATTAACAAGTGATTGCAGCGGATAATAGATCATTGGCTTATTGTATATAGGTAATAGATGTTTATTGGTTACCCAGGTCAAAGGTCGAAGTCTAGTAGCTAATCCTCCAGCAAGTATTAATCCTTTCATAAGAGCGATTCAAGGTAAAATAATAATTTTTAGTAAAAATATTACTATAAATGAGATCAGGATATATTCTACCACAGTCTTTAAATGGAGGGTCTCGTTACTTATATGATGAAACACGCCCCAAATGATATAGAAAAAAGCAAATGACACCAATATAAAAAATTCAACTACTTGTTGTCCGCGAAAAATATTTAACAGAATCAAAAAAAATATTCCGGCGGTGATCAATAGTAAATAATCAATTAAATAATCTTTAAACTCTTTTTTTAAATGAGAATAGAAATGTTTTGACATAGTTTAGAGAATTGTACCGACCGTTGACATAAATAGTCCGATCAGTATAAAAACAATAAATAATAAATGAGCTGTATTCTTTCCCCCAACTCTTATGATGTTGAATTTTGAAGCAAAATAAAAATCAAAGGCAAGAGCGATTATCAAAAACATCATAAAAACGACATTTAAATTGAATGAAAATTTAAGTGCGCTTATTTTCGGTTGAACTGTTTTTTGTGCAATAATTTGTTCGACCCTTTTCTCAATAATTGGAATATTTTGAGTTGCTTCACTGGCTTCAACTGACGGTGGAACAAAAGAACCAGCCATTGGTTTACCAAGCTCCTGAATGACTAAAGTGGTTTGTTCTCCGTTTAAAATTCCGTTGACAACGGCATATCCAACTTCTGTATATTCTCTCTTCAAAAGATTATCCCGATGAGTGGCTGAATTCATCCATGCATCGACAACTCCATTGCTAAATAAAAAGTTTTTTGCCAAGTTTTCACCAGCGTATTCGTATTTGTAACCTGCCCCAAGAATAAAGTCCCAAGGAGTCTTTCCACTGGGGGAGTAGTGAGACCAATAATTTTCAGTAAACATATTTTCGGCTTTTCTTTGAGCAGCTAAGGAAAGGTTAGAATTTAAGACAAGTGTGGGGAGATTATTTTTTTGCCGTTGTTCGTTTATTAGTTGGTAAATCTTATCAATGCTGATATCGGTGGCAAATCCCAAAACATTATGAATACTACCTTGTTTAAAAGCGATCATCATTAAAAAAGCAATAACTAAATAGACTGTTAAAAAGTCAGTGTGAAGGCTTTTAGCACGAAAATTATTTTCCTCATGAGGAACGAACAAACGGTGAATAAAAGTTTTTATCTTTTCCATACGATAATTTCATTCTAAATAATATTGAGATGATAGTCAAAAGGGAATAAGAAAAAGAAACAAAAGTAAGGCAACGAATAAGCAATAAATTGCTATTAGTTGTAGTCGAAGTTATTCCTAGGACATCACCGTTATCAAAATTTTTTATAATAGCTCCAGTTGGATAATTAATACTTCGATGTATCGATACATCGAAGCTGTTAGCCTTAACCTTAGTGATTGGCATATTAGATGAGATGTTATTTATTGTTGGGGATAAATTTATTTGCTTTGTTAAAACAGAAGAAACTATTGTTGGTATTGGATTGATGCAAGGATTATTGGCGGAGTCTTTACTGGGTTCTTGAAGACAAAAATCATCTGATTCAAATGAAGTTCTTCCTAAGGTTTTTCCTTTTTCACTTTTTCTGTATTCAAAATCATCTTTAAGATTTTTGTTAAAATCCAGCAGGCGGACAGAATCCCCATCGTTATTAAATATTGATGAGGTCAGATTATAAACAGTGTAACTTTTAGTATTAATTTCTACGGAAAATATTTTAAGAGTGGAACCGGCATTTTCCAGATCATCGATATACCAGTTGTTTAAATAAACCGGAAAATCATTATCGTTATATATTTCAATCCACTCTTTTTCACCTGTGGGTGGGTTGGCCATAACTTCAGAAAGATAAATATTGTTGTAGGAGATAGGGATTAGGGAATAGGGACTAGGGGTCAGATCAGAAATTGTTGGGGATGGAACAATTGTTGGCGTAGGCGGATTTATTAAATCAGTTGAATCGGTCAGAGTCGGTTGAATCGGTGTTGGGGTAATTAAACAAGAAACATTTGTTTGATTATATAATCCTAAATTAGCTGATCCGGTCGTCCAAGTATCTCCACCATCGGGAAGTCTCAAATACGAAATTCCTGAGCCAGAACTAGATTTGTATGAAAAAGAATCTAACATAACGGAGTTATTAGTTAATTTAACTGTATCAGCCGATGATTTATTTAAATTAAAATCTGCGGAAAAAACCAAACATTGATTTGGAAAAATAATACTATCTTTTGGAATAGTAAAAAAAGTTGTCCCACCAGAATCGTCAATGATCCAGTCGGAAATATCAGCACTTTCGGTTCCGAAATTAAATATTTCAACAGATTGAGGTTGAGGATCGATAAGGAATTCATTAATTAAGATCTTTGATTGGGCAAGGACAAGCGAAGTATTAAGTATTAAGTAGAAAGTAGTAAGTATAAAAATAGCAAGACCTATCTTTCTCATAGAGTTTGTTTGTCATCCCCTCGTAGGAGGGGATCCAGTCGATAATTACCTTAATAATGTATATATAGTCTGGATTCCCGCCTCCGCGGGAATGACACCTTGTGACTTTATAACTTTATGAACTAATGAAGTCAACCGCTTATAACCTACAAATATATATAAATAGATTGTTAGTAGGTAATATTATTGAGGATATACATGAAGATAAAGCGTTGCTAAATTTGAATCTTTATGAACCAATTTAGCGTAAGAAAGTGTACATTTTAGAGCATAACTACCTCTATACAAAGTTCCATCGGCGACCGCATAAATATTATATGAAGATCCAGAAATGTCTATTCCATTATGAAAGTTATACCAGCCATATGCTCGTACAAACCATGTAACTCCATAACCTTGATGAAATTTAATAGTCGGTGAAATGGGCCAATCCCAATTTGCTTTTGAGGTATTTTGAGTCCAGGGATCACCACCAGAATCGTTTACATAGTCAATTGGTTTCAAATAATCGAATGGATTTTGAACTGATCCTCCATCTTGTACGATAAAATGTAAATGAGCGCCA
>JBBTZY010000184.1:0-3604 GCA_038061115.1 Patescibacteria group bacterium
AGGTTGACCGTTTAGCAACTAAGTCGGGCTTTAGTGTTACTGAATCGTTTGAAGCAGGCCCATATCACTACGGCTTGATTTTAGTGAAGAAGTAGTTTAAGATGTTGAATATGACCCAGTAATACAACTTCCAGATATGTTCTACTACACATATGTGCTTAGAAGTCAGAAAGATGGTGAGTTGTATATTGGATTCACTAACAATCTTAAGCGGCGATTAGTAGAACATAAAAAAGGACTTAATTTTTCTACCAAATACAGATTACCATTTGAACTCATATATTTTGAAGGTTGCTTAAATATGTTGGATGCCAAACGTCGTGAGAGATATTTAAAAACTACCCAAGGTCGAAGGTTTTTAGGATTAAGATTAATTGAGCATAAACGTACAATGGCGTTTGGCTCTGGAAGTTGATATACTGGGATGAGATTCTTTGAATTAAGTTATTGGTTTAGAGTTTATACCGAACCCTTGGCGGACAAGGCGTTTTTTGTTACTTTGGCTTTAATTATTTTAGGGTTAGTAGTGGCCTTGCTCGCCAAATTTAAAATTGAAAAAATTAGTGATGGTAGTGTGCGGAGAATTTGGCGACGGCTAGCCAGATTCTGTTTAACTATTTCAATTCTAACTGGCGTAACATTATTTTTTAATCAAACCGCCACGCCAATTTTGGGCGCCAGATGGTGGTATTTATTGTGGTTAATAAGTGGTTTAGTTTGGTTGGGGTTAATAATTTATGATTGGTTTGTAAAAGTGCCCAAAGAAAGAAATTCGCGTGAGTTTTATGAATCATATGCCAAGTATTTACCACGCTCAAGATGAGGTTAGTCAGTGAGTCATGAAGTCAGATAGTCAGAGAATAAGTTATTTAGTCAGTGAGTCAGAAAGTCAAGAATGGTGATCAAAAAATTGACTTTATGACTTTTTGACTAGCTGACTAATTTATTATGTTTAAGGACAAGAAAGGTGTTGGTAATTTGGGTGAAGACATTGCTCAAAAGTATTTAGAGAATAATGGTTATCAAATTATTACGCGCAACTGGCACGCTGGTAAATATGGTGAAATAGATTTAATAGCAACCCACTCTTCAAGTGAGGTTGTTTTTGTAGAAGTTAAAACTAGAAGTGGGTTAGGGTTTGGTTATCCCGAAGCGGCGGTTAATAAAAGTAAACAAATTAAATTACGCAACGCCGCCATATCATTTACTTTAAAATATCCACAGTTACCAAAAAATATAAGGTTTGATGTAATTGCTATTGTTTTGGGAGCGGATGGTCAAGTGGTGGATTTGAAGCATTATAAAAATGTGGAGTTGCAGTATAAATGAGCTTGCTTGACAAAAATTGTGTTTGTTGTATACTTATATTAGCTAGGGTACTTGACTAAGTAACCTAGCTATTTTTATTGAAATTTATCAGATATAATTTTAGTGGGTTTTTAATATTTATTAATCAGGATAGGATTTATTTTAAAAGGACAGTGTGTTTCGAATCTAGAATCTCGAATTTAGAATTTAGACAAGTACTAAAATTCTAGATTCTACCTGCCCGCCACTAATCGCAACTTAGTTTTATAATTTTTGATAATTAACTTAAGCTTAATAATCATCTTGCCGTAACTTAGGTAAATAGCTTTGGCAGGCGGGTATTCTAGCTTCTAACTTCTAAAAATATATGCACACTACTTCTCCCATCCTCATGGCTATTCAGCAAATTTGTGAGGAAAAAAATATTCCTGTATCAGCCGTAATTACGACCATTGAACAAGCTTTGGCCGCGGCTTATCGTAAAGATTTTGGCGAAAAAAATGAAAATGTTAAAGTGGAGTTTGATCCTGAAACCGGTAATTCCCGCGTGTTTGATATTAAAACTGTAGTATCTGGTCCAGCTGAAGGCGAAGAAACAATTGATGAGCGTAAAGAATTATTACTAGCTGATGCTAAGAAAATTAAAAAAGGTGCAGAAGTGGGCGATGAAATTCGCAGGGAACTTATTCCACCAGCTGAGTATGGTCGCATGGCCGCGCAAACTGCCAAACAAGTTATTATTCAACGTTTACGTGAAGCCGAACGTGAAGTTGTTTTTACTGAGTACAAAGATCGCGAGGGGCAAATTTTAGTTGGTACAGTACATCGTGTAGAAGGCCGTACTGTGTTTATGGATTTAGGGCATGCTATTGCTATTATGCCTTATGGCGAGCAAGTACCACGCGAAAGATATGTAGCTGGTACCCGTATGAAAGTTTATTTGGTTTCGGTAAATGCTTCGGCTCGTGGGCCAGAAGTTATAGTGTCGCGCACTCATCCTGAATTGGTGCGAGCTTTGTTTACCCAAGAAGTGCCAGAAATTGCGGCAGGGAGTGTGGTTATAAAAGCAGTGGCGCGTGAAGCAGGTAGTCGTACTAAAGTAGCAGTGGTGGCTTTGGAGGCCAGTATTGATCCAATTGGTTCTTGTGTGGGACAACGTGGTATGCGTGTGCAAACTATTATTTCTGAACTCGGTGGTGAAAAATTAGATATTATAGAATGGTCAGAAAATTTAGCTAAATTTATTGCCGCCTCACTCGCGCCAGCCAAAGTTATTAGCGTGAATTTAGACGAAGTAAATCATGCCGCCCAAGTGGAAGTGGCCGAAGATCAATTGTCACTGGCGATTGGTCGCAATGGTCAAAATGTACGCTTGGCAGTGAAATTAACTGGTTATAAAATAGATATTATTGGTAGTGTATCAGGCCCAGTGGAAGTGGCAGAGGGGGAAACAGTAGCGGATGTTGTGAGTGAGGAAGTTAAGGTGGAAGAAAATGTGGGTGAGATAGTGAAAGATGAAGTTGTTAAAGAAGAGAAAAAAGACGAAGAAGTAAAAGAGGAAAATACAGAAGCGGTAGTTTAGAATTTTTAATTTTAAATTTTTAATCAATGATTAAATTTTTAAAATTAAGTTATTAAAAATTGATTTAAAATTATAAATTTAAAATTTACTTTTAATTTTTATTAAAAAACATCTATGTCACCTACAATTTTTGCGGTGTTGGCCGCTGTCGTCACTCTAATTTATGGTTACTGGTTAAGCCGTTGGGTAGTTAAACAACCAACTGGTAGTGAAAAAATGGTAGCTATTGCTTCTGCCATTCAAACTGGCGCGAAAGCGTACTTGGTGCGCCAATATAAAACCATCGCTTACATTGCGTTTGGTTTATTTATTATTTTAGGATTGGTTTTAACTTGGACAACCGCTCTATCGTTTTTAGTTGGCGCTTTATTTTCCGCCCTCGCTGGTTTTGTGGGTATGTATGTTTCAGTACGCGCCAATATTCGTACGGCTGAAGCGGCCAAGAGTGGACTAGCCGAAGCGTTCAAAGTTGCTACTCGTGGTGGTTCAGTTACCGGATTACTCGTCGTTGGTTTAGCATTACTTGGGTTAGCCGGTGTTTATTATTTTGTAGGTCAAGAACAATTAGCCGCTTTAGTAGGTTTAGGATTTGGTGGTAGTTTGATTTCTGTTTTTGCACGACTTGGTGGTGGTATTTATACTAAAGCCGCCGATGTTGGGGCTGACTTGGTTGGTAAAGTAGAAAGTGGAATTCCAGAAGATGATCCAAGAATT
>JBBTZY010000185.1:0-1452 GCA_038061115.1 Patescibacteria group bacterium
TCGTAACAAGGCAGCCGTAGCGGAAGCTGTGGCTGGATCACCTCCTTTCTAGGGAGATATATTAGCTAATAGCAAATCGCAAATGGCGAATAGCATTAATTACTATTTGCCATTAGCCATAAGCTAAAAGCCAATTCGTGTCGGTTACATTATTTATTTAATGTAATAATTAACATAACCCTGTCTTGTCACTTATTAGAGAATAAATAAAAATCCTCCGAATTATCGGAGGATTTTTTATTGGTTTATCCCGTTACATTTTTAAAAATCCGCGTGGTCATAGTAGCAATTCAAAATCATTTCTGCAGGGTCTAATTCTCTACTGAAATGTAACGGGATTTATAAATTATCCAATAGTGCTATACTTTATACAGTTAGTAATTATCAACCAAATCTTATTAAAGAGAGGGGGTGACCCGCGCACCAGAGTAAACTCGGTGCGGGGCAAGTCGAAGGTTCTAAAATTTTAAATTATCTAGAATTGTTAGAGAAGTTTAAAGCTTATTCAGAAAGGGGGTGATAAACTTGGCTAAGCAATTTGCAATGGTAGTCGGCTGGGTGCTTATTGTGGTAGGCGTACTCAACTTCTTTGTTGAACCTATTATGGTAATGCCAGTCCATGCTTTGTTTCATATTGTCGCCGGCGCCTTAGGCGTGTGGGCGGCAAAGGAACACAGCGAAGGTTATACAATGTGGGTAGGTATAGTTGGTTTGGTGCTCGCGATTTTAGGTTTTGCGGGAATGGCAAATATTTTAGGTGTAATAGATTTAACAGTTACCTTTAATTACGTTCACCTGATTTTGGGTGTGGTTGGTTTGGTAGTATATTTTATGGGACGAAGTAAAAACGGAATGATGAATTCTGGTGTTTAAGGTAAATTTGAATGGCACAGTTAACTTCGGTTTTTAGCCGTAGTTTTCTGTTCAGTTGAAATCACTTTAGGGCGGCTTGCCAAAATTTTAAAATTTGTTATGCTACTAGGGCGTTTCTATTATGTCATCCTCGCGTAAGCGGGGATCCAGATATAAAATAAAAGTAATCCGTTTATTTATTCGGGGGTAGCTCAGCGGTAGAGCAGAAGACTGTTAATCTTTTGGTCGTGGGTTCGATCCCCACCCCCCGAGCCATAATAAAACTCATCAACCACCAAGGTTGGTGAGTTTTATTATTACACCGAGAGGTGTGGTGGGGATCGAAGGGTAGTTTTAAAATCTAAACTGCTTTAGATTTTAAAACACCCGGGCTCTGGAGCCTGCCTGCCGGTAGGCAGGGAAAAATTTAGTTTGCACTAAAGCGCTGCTAAATTTTAGGGGAGGATGATCCCCACCCCCCGAACCATCGTACAGAATTAGTGGTTAACCCCTTTGTTTTTGTTTTGTTTAAGCAATTTTATACCACGCATTAGCTCATTAATAAGTGTGACCGAAATCAATAATGTGTTTGAGATAAGA
>JBBTZY010000186.1:0-7758 GCA_038061115.1 Patescibacteria group bacterium
TCGCCGGACACTCGTCCGATTCCCTGCCTACCGGCAGGCAGGCGCTCTGTACAAACCCTACGACAGGGCGGCACGACGCGTTTCGAATTTCGATATTCAAATTTCGGATTTAAATTATATGCTTTCTACTCTTAGCCAACAAACCATCATCCAACTCGCAAGTAAAGTCGTAAACACTATTTTAGGCGTGGCGATTGTGGCTTTAATGACGCGTGCTTTGGGTACTCACGGCTTTGGCGAATACACTACCGTTACATCATACTTACAATTCTTCGCCATTCTGATTGATTTTGGCTTAACTATGACCGCCGGCCGAATTTTAGGCGAAGCAAAATACGATGAAGGAAAACTCTTAGGTAATTTTTTAAGTTTTCGCGTAATTTCTGCTAGCATAATTTTTCTACTGGCCCCAATTTTATCAATTTGGTTACCTTATCCAATAGAACTTAAAATTGGCATTGCTTTAACCAGCTTAGGGTTTTTGGCCAGCACTATTAGCCAAAGTTTATCTGGCGTTTATCAAGCTAAATTTAAAACTCACCTACTAGGGCTAGCTGATATGTCAGCGCGAATTATTTTACTCGCCATCACTTGGCTAGCTTATCAAAAATCATTAAATCTAAACGCTTACTTAATAGCGCTCGTAATCGCCAATGTAATAAACTGTGTAATTATTTTATGGCAACTTAAAAAATTTACTAATCTTAGTTTCCAAATCGACTGGCAAATTTGGCGCGCCATTTGGCATACTACTTGGCCAGTAGCACTCACCATTGCTTTTAATTTAATTTATTTTAAGGCCGACACTTTAATTCTTTCTTTAGTTAAACCAAGTGCCGATGTCGGCCTATACGGTGCGGCTTATAAAATTTTAGAAGTACTCCTCGCGCTACCAGCTATTATCGGCGGTTTGGTTTTACCGCTGGCCGCGCGGGCTTGGGTACAAAAAAATATGGTGGAATTAAAAAATTTATACTCTGGTACTTTTGATGCGCTACTTGCGGCGGGGCTTGCTATAATGGCGGGCAGTTTCGTTATTGGTACACCGCTGATTATTTGGTTAACTGGTACAGAATTTGCTATTTCAGGTTCAATTTTAATGATTTTAAGTGTGGCCTGCGCCGCAATTTTTCTAGGCAATGCTAGTGGTTATTTTATTTTTGCTTTAGACAAACAAAAAAAATTAATCCCAATGTATGCCCTTGCCGCCTTACTCGCCCTTGCCGGCTATATTATTTTTATTCCCCAGTATTCCTATTTCGGTGCGGCATGGGTAACAGTTGGTGTAGAAATTTTTATGGCGCTAGTAAATATTATTTTCTTGTGGCGAAATAATCTAGTACCAACACTTACCCGCTTCCCCAAAATACTAGCGGCCACCTTGCTAATGATGTTAACGCTAATGTTGCCTCTGCCACTCATCTCGCGACTAGGTTTAGGAATTGGTGTATATTTAGTATGCTTGTGGTGGTTTAAATTAATTCCACGGATGGAGCCCCAAAAAAGAAATTTGGTTTTATAATGATACCAATTGGGGCGAACACCCAGTACTAAAGCACCAGTTAACTAATTAATATTGTTTGGTGCTTTTAGTACTGGGTTGACATCAAATAAAATCAAAACTATACTACGAACACTTAATCCACCTTCGCTAACCGTGCTCCGCCATAGCGGCTACGCGACGGCGAGAGCTAAGGCGGACAAGTATAAATAATTTATGGAGGCGTGCGAGAGTGGTTGAATCGGACAGTCTCGAAAACTGTTATACCCGTAAGGGTATCGAAGGTTCGAATCCTTCCACCTCCGTTTGTATATTACAGAAGGTTCGACCGCGCCCCGTATAGTCGCCAAAGCGACTTGTACGGGGATCCTTCCGCCTCCGTCAAAAAACGAGATCATAGCAAGTACGGTTCTTGCTAAAACTGAAGTTATGATTTAGGGCAGATTTTTGCTAACATTTAAAAATCATTGAATTATTTTATTAATTAACTTTAAAAAATATGAACTCGTTAAAAAAAAGCATTTCTATATTAGTCGTACTGGCAGTGGTTATAACTTTGTTTGTTTTAAATGGACAAGATAAAGACATTAAATTAAGCAGTGTTCTGAGTAAAGAAATAAGATTACCAAAACTAGTGGAGACGATAATAAATAAAATTGGTCGTTATGGTCTAGATTGTCAAACTACTCACTATTCAGCCATTGTTACGGGAGGTTTTTTAATTGACGAATCTTATGTAAAAATAGCTGAGGGTCACGAAAAGCAAGTACTCTATGTGGAAGATAAAACTGCTAAATTTTTTGGGGCTGACTATGCTGTAATACAAGATGACGAAAGCTATCTTGTTATCGTACGCACCTACCCTGTTAGTGGTTTAACTGAGACAGTAACAATTAACAAGGAAAAAGGGATTGGTTTTGATACAAAGACAATGGGTATGGGTATAAGCGGAGGACCACAGTCGGATACCTATATTCTAAAGTGTTTAGAGATATAAAAACTACTTAAATATGTCTAATTTATTAAATCAAATAGGTCTTATATTAAACATAATCGGTGGAATAATTATCGCGCTTTCAATTACTGAGAGGAAAGCAAATTGTTACTTGTGTGATGAAAACAATAAACCAATAAAACCGCTAGTTATAAAAAATAGATTCTTGTATTTAGGATTATTTTTATTATTTCTTGGTTTTTTATTAAGTTTTGTTGTAACTTTTTTACATTAGAACTGATTAAAGTACTTTAAAGTTTTTGTAAGAACGGTTCTTGTTGAACATTTGGATTTTACTCAAAATAGTTTCGAACTTCGTCCAAAAAACACTGTTTTTAATTAGATAAATATGGAAAAAAATTATAAATATCTTCTTAGAATTTATTCGTTAGTTGATGAATACTTGGCGGGCACTTCTACTGATCCAGAAAATCTACCAGAAATTATAATTTCATTCTGTGTCGTTACAGAAAAAATTTTTAAAATACAATTATATAGAAGAAATCCTATTTTGGTTTATGAAAATGTAAAAATAAAAGAAGACAACTCCCTTTTAAGTATAATAAATGGAGTGGAGCCAGATACTAATACCGTTAAAATTGGACAGGCGTTAGATAGATATAAGATAATCTTCAAAAATACATTTTCAGATTCCGAAATTCAAATTTTATGTGATATTTATAAAATTAGAAATCATTTTTTACACTCTCATAAAACAGATAACGATGTATTATTAGATAAGGAAAGTATTGTTAAAAAAATGGGAACTGTGTGGGAAAAAATTTCTCTTCAGGCAATATCACTATTTGGTAAATCAGAAATTAAAGCGAACAAACCAAAAAATAAATATTCAAAAAAAGAATTAGAAATGATTTTAATTGAAGAGGTTAAGAAAAAAATTAAAAAAAATACATATAATTACGATACATTATCTAACATAGATGACGCTTTTGCTTATTCTCCGTATTCGCCGTTTTTTAATACTGAAAAATGTCCTAGATGTGGATCATATGGTTTTTCTATAGATAACGCATCAAATTCTGATATTTTTTCTAGTGACGCTTTTATTCTTTCTAGATACGGATTTTCAGATTTGTATAAATGTAAAAAATGTCATCTTGAATTAACAAAAAAAGAATTCGATATTGTAAAAGAAATAGGATCTGGATCGCAGCTTCCGCAAGAATGGTAAGTATTATAGAATAGGTATGTGTCAGATTTAGATAAATACCAAAATATTGTACTTGCTAACCGCCCTGAGTTGGCGGGTGTTTTGCGTGACTTTGGCCAGCAAAAATTAAGTTATTTTGTGAGCCAAGTGCCGCCCGTAAACCCCCATCTGCCAGCCAAAAGAAAAAATGAATTAATTGGTGTAATTACCAAACTTACAAATAAACTATTGGGCGTGGGAGCTGGAGAACAAATAAAAACTTACTTAAATCAAAATTATTTTGTTTCCACAGCTGATCACCATGGCCCGATTTCTCATCCATTTTTCTGGCAGGCGCATTTAGCGCGAAGTATTGCCGGACAAAAAGTACATTTGGTACTCGCCACTAGCAATGTTTCACTTAATAACTCTTCTTTACCTCGCTCTTTAATTTTCCATAATCAAAATTTAGTTGAAGAGCGTTTACACTTTTTTAGTTTAAAAAATCGTCATCTGCCAGTTTGGTGTACGGAAGCTTATAAAATAAATGTGATCCAAAATATCACTAAACAAATTAACCAATCCAAAATCACCTCTACACAAAAAATTCTACTACAAAATTTAGTTAATAATGTTTATGCTAATGCTAAAGCATTAAATGCCAAATCGTACGCTGACCAAATTGCCATTACCAACTATTTACTTTGGCAAAATTTACCCAACTGCGCTGATAACGCGATGGTTTATTTAGAAATGGAGCAAATCGCTTCTGAACTTATTCAAAAATTTCACCTACATAAGCCAACTATTATAAACCAATTAATTTTTTCAGAGGTAGGACAAAAATTATATGCTGAAAATTATCACGGCATTAGCGGTGCTTTTACCAACGACCCACCACACGGTAGTTTTTTGTTTTGGGCTATTCAAAATAAAATGCGACTCGCTTTAATTTTAAAAGATGGTTATTTGGTTAATGAAGAAACAAATTACAAAATCAACCTTGATCCAAAAATCGTGAGCGACAAATTAAAATCACGCGAACTTATTCCAACCACCGCCCTATCTTTATCTATAATTTCTTTTTACTACGGCCTTACCTGTGGTGGCGGTTTTTCTCAAGTTGATTATTTGACTTCTATGAAGTGGGCTTATTTAAATTGTGCTAGCGAACTTAATAATGAAACAGATAACTTATTAATTAAAAACACTATTACTAATTATTTAGTAGCCAGCTTTGCCTTTCTTTATTTAAATAATAATTTAGCTTCTAGCATTGATTGGATCTTATATCAAAAACTCGAAGCAATTGAATTACTGCAACAAAATCTTAATCAAATAACATTAAATCAAGCTTTCCAAACGCTTTTGCCAGAATTTTACCATATTATAACCGGTGAATTTGTGGATCCTAAATACATTCCCAACATAATCCCTATTCTGTATTTAACTTAAATTTTATATCTTCCAATCGCGTATTTGATGGTGGCCTCGGCTAGTATTTCCACAGTATCAAAAATCTTGATACCTACATCTCCTTGTTTAATAAGAATTGGTAAATCAGTACAAGCCAACACAATCGCCTCAGCCCCACCTTGCTTCATTTTTTTTATTATTTTTTTTATCTGAATCTTATCGGCTTTCGATTTTTTGCCTGCTAAAATATTTAAAATTATTTGGGTTAATTTATTTTGATCTACTTGATTGGGAAAAATTAGTTTAATGCTATTTTTTTTAAAAATATCACCAAAACTTTTATATCTAATGGTTGTTTCCGTGGACAAAAACCCTACTTTTTTCAACTCCTGTAATTTAATTTTTTCAGCAACTACGGAAAAAATATTAATAAATGGAACGGAAATAGATTTTGACATGCTCGAATAAAAATAATGCGCAGTATTACAAGGCATCACTACAAAATCCACACCAATTGAATCTATTTTTTTTACACCTTTTATAAGTATATTTAATGTTTCTTTTGGTTTTTTTAACCCCTCAACAACGTCAGGGATTGGTAAATTATAAATAAAAATTTCTGGATAATCTTTGTCATATTTAGCGTTATATTGTATCTGACACTGTTTTACAAGTGCTTGATAAAAAATCACTGTTGATTCTGGACCCATCCCACCCAAAATGCCAATTCTTTTTTTCTTTATATTTTGTATATTCATAATAATTCCTTTGGCAAACTAGGCGCCCTATTTTTGATAAAAAATATACCGTTCTGTAAGTATTTTAACAAATATTGTATGCTTGGTCTATGACTAAAAATTCTTGCCCCTACTGCGGCAACAACCCCACGAACCACTCTGTGTCGTGGTTAATGGATATAATGATAATTGCTTTCACACCCTTAACCAATTTTATTTTTCGAGGGGCTGTGGGCCGACTGTTTTATAAAATGATTGACTCCTTACTTTGGGGTTTGGTTTGGTTTTATGAACAACTTGGTTTAGTAAAATATACCACCGACTTATCTACCACTCATATTGCTAGGGCGCGCGTACTATGGGAAGAAGCGAAGAAGCGCGGTATTAAAATGGAAGGCGCTGTATTTTCAGGGCGCTATTCTGATTTATACCGCGCTTGGATAAATGGAAAAATGATTCGTTTCAATGGACTACCTCGCCCTGAATACGCTGAGAACTCCAACCTTTTTGCGCTCGATGATAAGGCATTTTTTAAACAACAACTACAAACCGCCGGCATTCCTACGCCTAATGGCGGTTGTTTTACCAATCTAACCGAAGCTACCAAATAATTTAATAAATTAATTAAACCAGTAATCATTAAACCACGACTCGGTAGTCGCGGCCGTCACACTACAACACATATTTACACCACCGAACAACTAGCCAAAGCTTTTAAAATTGCCAAACAAATTTGTTATTGGATAGTGATGGAAGAACATTTATTTGGCGATGTATACCGTGGCACAGTAATAGATGGTAAATTAGTTGGTGTATTAGGCGGTTCACCACCCCGTTTAGTTGGCGATGGATCATCTACTATCTCTGAATTAATTAAACAAAAAAATTTAAATAAACCAGCGGGAATAAAAAATATTCAAATTAGCCAATCAACTGAAGAGTTTTTAAAGCGACAAAATTTAACCTTAAATTCAATCTTAAATAATGAACAGATTATTGATTTAACGGAAAAAATCGGCGTAAATTATGGCGGCTCCAGTCGCGAAGTAACCGATATTACTCATCCAGAAATAAAAAGTTGGTTAGCCAAAGCGGCGGCGCTCGTAGGCGACCCACTCCTCGGTTTTGATTTTATTATTCCTAATATCACTAAATCACCAAACGAACAACGTTTCGGAATAATTGAATGCAATGGCCTACCTTTTATTAACCTACACCACGACCCACAAGAAGGCACGCCAAATAATGTGGCAAAGTGGGTATGGAATATGATTGAAAAAAGTGTCAATGAAAAAAACAATACTAATCCAAAAAGTTTAAAATAAAGATAATTTGTTCCGAATCACGAATAACGAATTACGAATCAAGGTAAGTGCTACTAAAATTCTTAATTCGTGATTCAAAACACTAAGTATAATAATATACTTTATATTTCTTTGATAATATGTTAGATTAAGGGTGAAGTATATGATAACAAAAATCCGCAAATGCATCATCCCCGTGGCTGGTTATGGTACTCGTTTCTTACCTGCTACCAAAGCTCAACCAAAAGAAATGTTACCGGTGATTGATAAACCGGTTATTCAATATGTGGTAGAAGAAGCAGTGGCCTCAGGAATTGAAGATATTATTTTAGTGACCAGTGGTAATAAGCGCGCCGTGGAAGACCATTTTGATAATTTACCTGAACTAGAAATTTGGCTAGAACAACAAGGCAAACTTAAAGAACTTGAAGAAATTAAAAAAATTTCTAAACTCGCTAATTTTATTTATGTACGCCAAAAAGGCCCTTATGGCAATGGCACGCCAGTGCTCAATGCCAAACATTTAATTGGCAATGAACCATTCGCCGTAATTTGGGGTGACGAACCATTTGTGGGCAACCCACCCCGTCTTCAACAATTAATTGAAGTTTATAATAAATACGAAAATCCTGTACTTACAGCTTATAAAGTAGATG
>JBBTZY010000187.1:0-2763 GCA_038061115.1 Patescibacteria group bacterium
TCAGCTGGGGTAACTTCTGTTCGTTATTTACGTGAATTTAAAATTGAAATTAAAGATTTAACAATAGGACAAAAATTTGATGTAACTCAATTTAAAGTCGGCGATAAAGTTTCAGTACAAGGTATTTCCAAGGGGCGTGGTTTTCAAGGTGTCGTTAAGCGTCATGGTTTTCATGGTCACCCTTCTACTCATGGTCACAAAGATCAATTACGCATGCCAGGGTCAATTGGTGCTGGCGGTAAACAACACGTGATGAAAGGCAAAAGAATGGCTGGTCATATGGGTGTTGATAAAGTAACAGTTCATAATTTGGAAATTATGGGAGTGAATCCAGAACTAAATGAAATAATGGTAAAAGGGGCTGTACCTGGTGCGCGTAATGGTTTAATTTATTTACAAAATGAAGCAGGTAAATAATTTTATGAGCGAAACAAAAGTTTTATCAATTTATAATATTCAAGGCGAGGTAGTTAAAGAAATACCTTTGCCAGATCGGTTGTTGTCTTTAAAAATTAATAAAAGTTTAGTTCACCAAGTAGTAGTGGGTGATGCTTCAGGCGCGCGGGCTGGCACTGCTCATACTAAAACTCGTGGTGAAGTGTCGGGCGGTGGTAGAAAACCATGGAAACAAAAAGGTACGGGCCGCGCTCGTCATGGCTCTACTCGTTCACCGATTTGGGTGGGTGGTGGTGTAGTATTTGGTCCACGGAATAATCGTAATTATGTAAAACGCACGCCAGAAAGTTTGCGTAGTCAAGCTCGGGCGATGGTGCTGGCTGATTATTTAAAATCAGGTAAAGTTACGGCCGTGGAATCTTGGCCAGAGGTATCAAAAACAAAAGTAGCGGCTTCCTGGCTTAAAAATTTAAAAGTGCGTGCCGGTAAGTCAGCTTTACTTTTACTATCGAGCCAAGAAAAAAATACCGCACTAGCTTTTCGTAATTTACCAAAATTAACTTGCGCACCCTTAACTGCTTTTACTGCTTATTCTGGTTTACAAAATCAAGGTTTATTAATTTCTGAAAATTCTTTAACCGAATTGGTAGCCAATTGTTTAAAAAATTTAAAAGTTGGAAAAAGTTAATTTTATTAGAACATTAAATCACTAGAACATAAAAACAAAAAATTGATAAAGTGTTCTAATGCTCTAGTGTTCTAGAAAAACTTTGAACTAATGACTTCGAACTAACAACTAAACCTATGTCCTTATTTTCTAAAAAAACAACTGATACTAATTCGTCCACTGGCGTAGCTGATAGTAAAAGCAAAGTTAGTTCGGCAATTAAAAGTATTAAAACTGATACGACTTTATTACTTACACCAGTAGTTTCTGAAAAGGCGAGTATGCTTGAGGCGCAGGGGCAATATATGTTTGCAGTAAGGCCAAATATTAATAAAGTAACAGTTAAAAAAGCAATTGAGTCGCGTTTTGGTGTGCGGGTGGTTGGTTTGAATAGAATTAATTTACCAGGTAAAATTGTGCGACGTGGTAAGCAAGCGGGTAAGCGTGCGAGACGAGTGCATATTGTCGTTCGATTAGCTAAAGGACAAACCCTAACTTTAGGGGCAGTTAATAAGTAAGCTAAATTTTAGGATTAAGTTTTTTAAGTTTAGGATTTAGATATTAGGATTTAGGGTTTAAATTTTTATGGCAATTAAGTTATACCAACCTACCACTCCCGGACGGCGTCACGCCAGTGTTTTGGTGCGCGGTATTTCAAAAAATGCCGTGGTTAAAAGTTTGGTAAAGGGCCAAAGTAAATCAGCCGGACGTAATAATCAAGGTAAAATTACAGTGCGACATCGTGGCGGTGGAGCTAAGCAATTATTGCGTATTGTAGATTCAAAACGCACTAAGTATGATATGAGTGCCAAAGTTATAGCCATAAGTTATGATCCACAACGCACAGCTAATTTGGCCTTACTTCAGTATAAAGATGGTGTTAAAACTTATATTATCGCACCGGAAGGGTTAAAAGTTGGTATGGAAGTTGTGTCAAGTCGCGAAGTAATTACAGCTACGATTGGCAATCGTTTATTACTTAAGCATGTACCAGCCGGACTCGCAGTACACGATGTGGAATTAGTACCAGGTGATGGCGGAGTGTTAGCTAAATCAGCTGGTAGTCAAATTTTAGTAACATCGGTTGAAGCCGGTCACGCTCGTCTTAAAATGCCATCTGGTGAAATTAGATTAGTATCGGATAAGTGTTCGGCTACTATTGGACAAGTATGTAATATTGATCATTTGAATGTGCGTTTGGGTACAGCCGGCCGTCGGCGTCATCAAGGCTTTCGCCCTAGTGTTCGTGGTAAGGCAATGAATCCAGTTGATCACCCACATGGTGGTGGTGAAGGCCACAATCCAATTGGTATGAAGCATCCTAAAACACCGTGGGGTAAGCCAGCACTTGGTGTGCCAACTCGTCCAGTTAATAAAGCTTCTAGTAAATTTATAATTTCCCGTCGTCCGAAGCGAGTATAGAATTGATTTCATTAGAACATTAAATCACTAGAACATAAAAACAAAAAATTGATAAAGTGTTCTAATGCTCTAGTGTTCTAATGAAAATTTGAACTAATAACTAACAGATAATTAATAACTTACGACTAATATATAAACATCTATGTCACGTAGTTTGAAAAAAGGACCATTTGTTGACCCATCGCTACTCAAAAAAATGAGTAAAGTTAAAGTTGGTGACAAAACACCAATTAAAACTTGGTCGCGTGATTCAACTATTACACCAGAAATGATTGGAT